>JAIOQD010000039.1 GCA_021413595.1 Bacteroidota bacterium
CCTTCCCCACAAGTTTTAGTTTCAGCTTCATGGCCTTTACAGCAGCTTTTAACGGGAGCTGTTCCTGCATGTTCCATACACATTGCTTTTTCATCTGATGAACATTTCATTGAATCACAATAAGCTGCACATTCTTCTTTGCTCATGTTCATACATTTTTCCATGTCGCATTTCGCCCCTGCAAATTTCCCCTCAGCATCATACATACTCATGCAATATGCTTTTTCAGTAGCAGAGCATCCTTTTTCATCACACATTTTTGCACACTCTTCTTTTGTCATAGTAGCACATTTGCTCATATCACATTTGCTGTGCATACTGGTGCATGAACCATGTGTTTCCTGCTCTCCCATTGAACATTCTTTTTTCATTCCACAAGCATCACTTCCGCCTTCAGAAGAAACAACAGCGATGTATGGAGCAATTACCAAAGAAACAATTGACATTAATTTGATAAGGATATTCATGGAAGGACCTGAAGTATCTTTGAATGGATCACCAACAGTATCTCCTGTTACAGATGCTTTGTGTGGTTCAGATTTTTTGTAGAACATTTCACCATTGATCATTACTCCTTTTTCGAATGATTTTTTTGCATTATCCCACGCTCCACCTGCATTACTTTGGAAAATACCCATCAATACACCTGAAACAGTTACACCTGCTAATAAACCTCCTAATACTTCCGGTCCGAATATAAAACCAACAATTACCGGTGTAATCAAAGCAATAGCTCCCGGCATCATCATTTCACGGATAGATGCTTTAGTTGAAATAGCAACACATTTTTCGTATTCGGGTTTTGCTTTGTATTCCATAATTCCCGGGATTTCACGAAACTGTCTTCTTACTTCCTGAACCATATCCATAGCTGCTTTACCAACTGCCTGGATACATAGTGCCGAGAAAATGAAAGGGATCATACCTCCAACAAATAAACCTGCTAATACAGGGGCTTTGTAAATATCAATAGCATCAATTCCGGCAATACCAACAAAGGCTGCAAACAAAGCCAAAGAAGTTAATGCTGCTGAAGCAATTGCAAATCCTTTTCCGGTAGCAGCTGTAGTATTACCTACTGCATCTAAATTATCAGTACGCTCACGAACTTCTGGAGGTAACATGCTCATTTCGGCAATACCACCTGCATTATCAGCGATAGGTCCAAAAGCATCGATCGCTAATTGCATAGCTGTTGTAGCCATCATACCTGCTGCAGCGATTGCAACACCATATAAACCTGCAAAATAATAAGATGCCATGATACCTGCTGCCAATGTAAGAATTGGGATAACAGTAGATTTCATCCCTACCGATAAACCGCCAATAATATTAGTTGCATGTCCGGTAGATGATTGTTGAATGATGGACATTACAGGAGCTTTACCCATTGCTGTGTAATACTCGGTAACAATACTCATTATTGCACCAACCACAGTTCCTACAACAATTGCTAAAAAAACGTTTAATCTTGAAAATGCATAACCACGTAAGCTTAATTCTTCCGGTAACATCCACATTACTATGAAATAAGAAGCAATAACAGTAAGGATCATTGACGACCAGTTACCTAAGTTCAATGCGTTTTGTACGTTTGATTTGTCATCTTTGATGCGAACAAACCAAGTTCCAACAATAGAGAAAAGAATTCCTAAACCACATATTACCATTGGTAATAATATTGGTGACATTCCATTAAAATTATCTACCACTGTAATTTCTTGTCCTAAGATCATAGTGGCCAAAATTGTGGCTACGTAAGAACCAAATAAATCGGCACCCATACCTGCAACGTCACCTACGTTATCACCAACGTTATCAGCAATTGTAGCCGGGTTACGTACATCATCTTCAGGAATACCTGCTTCAACTTTACCAACTAAATCGGCTCCAACGTCAGCTGCTTTTGTATAAATACCACCACCTACTCTTGCAAATAAGGCAATAGATTCTGCACCTAAAGAGAAACCTGTTAATACTTCGATGGCTGTTTTCATGTTAATAACATCAACACCATCTTCACCAATTACATTAAATATTTTCAAGAAAACAATGAACAAACTTCCTAAACCAAGTATTGCTAAACCTGCAACACCAAGTCCCATTACGGTTCCACCTGTAAAAGAAACTTTTAAGGCTTGTTTTAAACTGGTTTTAGCAGCTTGTGTAGTACGAACGTTTGCTTTTGTAGCAACTTTCATTCCTATGTATCCTGCTGTAGCAGAAAAAATAGCTCCAATAATAAATGCGATGGAAATGATCCAGCTGGAGTGAATTTCTTTACCATTAATTTCATGGATTGTTCCTGAATAAGCTAATAACGCAGCTGCAAATACCACGAAAATACTAAGTACTTTCCATTCAGCTTTTAAAAATGCCATTGCTCCATCAGCAATGTATCCTGCAAGTTCCTGCATTTTAGCATCACCCGCATCTTGTTTACTTACCCAGGCCGATTTTACAGCCATTACAATCAATCCAAGGATTCCTAATGCAGGAACCAAATACATTATTTCATTCATACTTATTCTTAATTTTTAATTATTGTTTATTGATTTTCTTATAAGTTTGGAATTTTGCCTTTATAAAACATCGATTTTAACTAAATAGCTCATTGTTAAATAGTTATGGATGTTAATTTAAAAATTCGGTGCAAACTTATGTAAAATCTTACGGAATATCAAAAAAACAAGACAAATGGACAAAAATAAAGGTTGAATATATTGTAATTGTTTGGAAATCAGCCTTATTGCTTTTTACATAGAGAGAGGGGTAAGATTACTTACTCAATAGCACGTTTGTTGAACATAATATAACCAAAATGGAAGAGTACGGAGAAGGGCTTTTTTTCCTGATCGTAATAGTTTACGCTTAAGCTCAATGGACCAATAGGTGTACTCCAAACAATTGCTCCTGTAGCAATATAGTGTTGTAAAGCAAATGGACTGCTATAATCTGTTTTTAGCTGTGCAGTTTTGATAAATGACTGAACGGGTTGAAAGACATAGCCCTCAGCACGAAATTCAATGTTTTCACGGAAATTAACAACAAATTTTAAACCTCCCGCTAAATATTGATGCGCTCGATAATTTTCTAAAAAAATTGTTTTACTATCGGGCGTTGGTTGAAAAGCAGGAGCAGATAATACACTTGCAGTAAAATTATTAAAAAGAGTTTTGGTGGAATATACACCCTCGCCAAATAAACCAATTTTTAACGTCCCTCTTCTATTAAAATATCTTTCGGCTTTGGTTTTAAAAGTAACCCATTCGTGATATTTCTTAAATTTGTTTACTCCATTGATTGATGTGGAACCAGGTGTATTTGTTTCTAATCCATTCACATATAGTAATTTAATATTAACATAACTACCTTGATTCGCATACTGTTTCCGGTTCAATGAATTGATCTCATAATATCCCTGATAGTTGAACATATCAAAATCGGTGCGATCAGTAGTGTCGTCTTCTGTAAATTGTGTTGTTTGGTAATATTTGTCGGTGATCCGGCCACTACCGGCACCAAGAACCATTCGTCCTTTTTTACCTGTAGGGAAACCTATTTTCACATTGGCGTATTGTTCATTTTGTTTTAGGTAGGCTGGTTTAACATCTTTTAAAAATGAACTGCTACTCGAGAAATAATCCCATTTATTCCAGGTAACACTAGGTTCAACATAAATTGGTGTTCTGAAAGGGAAATCGAAACGTGTTTGAATTTGGGCTGAATTATATAATTTACCAAAATAAACATTAGCTGTTATAGCTGCGGCAAACTGATCCAGATAATTATATTGAACCCCTAAATATCCCTGACTTATTGGACGATTAGAAAAATTACCGCCAAAATAAGTAATAATGTCCCGTTCCTTCTTAACTTTTAAATATAGATCGTAAAATCCTGACTGCGGATTAAATTTTGCTTGTGGGTATATATATTTTATTTTATTGTCGGAAGCAAGTCGGAAATATCCTTCTTTAATTTCTTCCATACTTACCTGTTTAATATTGTTACGCAACAACTTAGGTGAATATTCTGATTGTTTGGTATCTTGTTTACTATTCTGACGTAAAATTCGTCTTGCATATTCTGCTTGCTTGCTGTTTAAGCCTTCAATAAAAATATTATCAAAAACAATTTCAGGGATTTTTGCTCTAAACTTAGCACGTTTAGCTTTAAGTTCTTCAGGAGTTATTCTATTTACAACGTGAGCTTTTATGAAATCCATTTGACGCATTGTAGCAACATAGCCACTATCAATAGTTGGTTGTGGGTCACTGAAGTCAAAAAGGCTGACATTTGTTTTAGGTTTAATAATTAGTCCGGCTTCACAGGGTACGTCAAAATTGGTTTTACCAAGTAACATACATTTGATCTGAGATACAATATTATCTTCATCCGCAGGAGGAATATTAGCAGCAACAGTACTTCCGATAATAAAATCAGGATAAAAATCCTCATACATAATGTTGGAGGGGAAATTATTATAAAATCCACCGTCATACAATAATCTTCCATCTACTGCAACAGGAGGGATGAAAAATGGGTAGGCAATTGAAGAGCGAACAGCCTGCCCTAAATCCCCTGATTTCATAATAACAGTTTCTTTTTTATGAACGTCCGCAGCTACACAGCGAAAAGGGATAAATAAACTATCAAAATCATATTTTGCGGCAGCAGAAGGTCCTGTAGTAAATTCTAATAAACCAAAATCCAACGAAAGTGGATTCACTATGTTAGTGGGGAGCCTCAATTTAAGAGCGGAATCAAGTGATAATTTGAAACTTATCCATGATGGATCATTGTCGTCATTTTTAAAATAATAGGCGTACTTTTCGTCAGTAGCGCCTACAGTCATACCTATATATGATTCAGTTTTTACAAAAGCTTCGATTTGAGTTGGAGAATAACCCAAAGCATACATTGAGCCAATTAATGCGCCTTGAGATGTTCCTGTGATGTAATCTACAGGAATATTATTTTCTTCAAGTGCTTTTAAAACTCCTATATGTGCGTAACCCGCTGCACCACCACCACTAAATACAACGCCTATTTTTTGAGCAGTTGAGAATTTTGCAGTAAAAATGAGCAGAATGAATAAAATAAAGTAGTTTTTTTGTAGACTCAGCCTCATTGATAAATGATATGAATAATAGCTTACAAAATTACCAAAAAATAATGCAGAAAAAGTAACATTATAAAAATTTAATTTGAGAGCCGTTTTAATTTTTATTCAAAATAGTTTTTAGGTTTCCCACAATTGTGCAAAAGGCAAGCAGGCCTATCGTATTATTGTAATCCGCCACAAGCGTTAGTATGGTCAGGTAGATTTGTTATCAGGCAGTACTTGCACTTATCAAGGTATTGTTACTTCAATATATTATAGAAGCTTCGGTATTTGTTAATCATGCTCGAAAAAAAATACTCACTGTTTTTTCTTCACAAAAATATTCCGTTCTCCGGGTATCGCCAATTATCTTACAGGAAAACAACAATTACCCTTTTGGGGGGTGGGGGAGAGGTGTTTGCTTAGTAGTAAATCAAACCCAAATGAGATTAAAAGTGCCAAATTTGAAAGCGAATTGAAATTTAACATGTAAATTTATAATTCATATTTCGTTTGCGACATTTAGGATACAATCTAATTAACAAAATATGTAATTAAATTTTAAGCAGATTTTTAATCTTTCCATATTAATAAAATATTCACTCAAAACAGATCCAACAAAAATTAATTGATACTTATTTTACATGAATCGCAGGGAGCTTATCAAAAAAGCAATTTTAGCAAGTGTTGCAACCGGTTTATCATCCAAGCTTTTGGGGCAGCCCTTAAGGTTTGCACCTGTGATTTCCAAAAATGATTTTGGAAAGGATTTTGTGTGGGGAGCTGCAACCGCAGCCTATCAGATTGAAGGCGCGTGGAATGAGGAAGGCAAAGGCGAATCCGTATGGGATCACTTTACTCATAACAAAAAAAACAGAATTAAAACCCGTGAAAACGCTGACACAGCCTGTGATTTTTATCATCGTTATGAGCATGATATTGATTTGTTAAGTTCAATGAATATTCCTGCTTTCCGGTTTTCAATAGCATGGTCTCGCATATTACCATTAGGTACTGGGGCTGTGAATCAAAAAGGTATAGATTTTTATTCCCGATTGATCGATAAATGTCTGAAAGCAGGAGTTGAGCCATGGATAACGCTTTATCACTGGGATATTCCACAAACCTTGGAGGAGAAAGGTGGCTGGGAAAATCGCGAAGTATGTAATTGGTTTGCTGAATATATAGAACTCTGCACCAAAAGCTTTGGTGATAGGGTAAAAAACTGGATGGTGTTCAATGAGCCAATGGCCTTTACAGCATTGGGTTATATGCTTGGAATCCATGCTCCGGGGAAACGAGGGATGAAGGGCTTTTTAAAAGCGACCCATCATACAGTACTTTGCCATGGTATTGGAGGGCGTATTATCCGAAAAAATGTTCCTAAGGCTCATATCGGTACTACTTTTTCTTGCAGCCCGATTGATGCATGGAAAGAAAAATCTGCAAATATCCGGGCAGCTAAAAGAGAGGATGTATTGGTTAATAGGCTATTTATTGAGCCTGTTTTGGGAATGGGCTATCCCATAAAGGATCTGCCAGCCTTAAAAAAAATTGAGAAATATATATTGCCAGAGGATGCAAATAATATGGCCTTCGATTTCGATTTTATTGGAGTGCAGAATTATTCACGTTTCGTTGCACGTGATTTAGGTGTAGTTCCGCTGGTACATGCAGTAAATGTAGATCCCCAAAAGTTGGGGCACGATATTACAGAAATGAATTGGGAGGTTTATCCGGAAGGCATTTATCGGATTTTGAAACAATTTGCTGCCTATCCTAATATTAAGAAAATAATAGTGACAGAAAATGGTGCCGCTTTCCGTGATGAAGTAACTGAAAACGGTGTGAGAGACCCTAAGCGCCAGAAATTTTTGCAAGATTATTTGGAGCAAGTGCTAAAGGCTCAAAAAGAAGGAGTTCCTGTGAAGGGTTATTTTGTTTGGAGCTTTATGGATAATTTTGAGTGGGCAGAAGGATACCGACCTCGTTTCGGATTGGTACATATAGATTTTAATACGCAAAAAAGAACTATAAAAGACAGTGGACTTTGGTTTAAGAAGTTTTTAGGGGAATAACATATAAAATTAACACAGAGTGCACGGAGGTTTAAAGAGTTGCACTGAGAGGGATCATAAGAGTGGAAATAGTTGAGAAAAATTAATAGTGATACATAACCCTGTGAAACTCCATTTTCTCTGTATTCTCTGTGTTGAAAAAAGTTAAATGCAACCACTATAAAACTTGTTGTATTGCATACAAAGAACCATTAAAATTTATTTCCTGATCGGCTGTTAAACCAATAAGTTTGAGTGCTATTGGTGATGTTGGTGATACTGCAAAATAAATTTCTGAATCAATCATTAATTTCCCTGCACTAATGGAAATATAAAATTTTTCTTTGTTGGTAATTACTAAACTTCCGAGTGCAGCAGTCTGCGACTTTTGGTCGGGATTTATCCTGTCGAGTAATTTTTTTAATTCCAATGTTTCAATTAATTGTTTGGCATTTTTTTCTTGCTCCAGCTGCATCATTGCCCTTCCTGTTTCATGCTTATCTCCTGCACTGCTTTTTGTTTCATCGTTACCCGATTCGCTTGCTGCATTAATAGCAGCTTGGATGTGGCTCATCCGTTGATTTACATAATCAACACATTTGGAATACAATTGGGATTTTAATTGTTGATTTTTGTCCATCAAAAAATATTGATTTTTTTTACTATTCAGCATTATCAAATATACGCCACGAATTTCAGAAATTTTTAAAAACAAAAAAAATGTTTAAATAATAGCTGCAATCCATTATTGTATAATAATCAAAAAATGGAAATCATGCCTAAACTGCAGCAATTAACACAAATTTTTATTTTCTGCTTTTTAAATTCGTGAAATTCGTGGCTTATTTTACTCCTAATGAGTAGTAATTATTTTTTAGTTTTTTTTGAAAAACCATAGTAAAAACCAAAGCCAAAACTAAGGTAACGAATAGGACCGGAATTATCTTTTCCAAACTGCGACCATTCATCCAGGCATAATTCATAGGGATCGAAGTTGCGTTTAATTATACTATAAGTGAGGGTTGCTCCAATTCCAAAATTTGCTTCTGTTAAAAAAAACAGGTTTACTTCAGGTTCTATATAGGAAGATCTAAAACCTGAAATCAGGGGCTTTTCATTTAGCGTTTTACTTTTGAAGGAGGAGTATTTGGTATTGTTTTGACCGATTGATACTGCAGCTGACAACAGCATTGTGTTTTTACTATTTACATAAAAATCGCTTCCCAATTTTAAAGCAGCATTATTAATTGCCATATCTGCATTTAGATCCGGTATTTTATTTTCAGTGATTTTTAATAATCCATTTTTAAAAGTGACACCTGCAAACAAGCCTTTGTAGAGCATTAAATTTAGACCAGCGTTAACCTCATAAATCCCCACAAAGCTTTTTTTAAAGGATTTATTGCCAATAGGGTGTGGTACAGTAACTGATACTCTTGGGCTGAATAAATAATATTGTTTTTGACGAGGAGGAGATTCCTCAGCAATCTTAGTTTCAAATTGATCAGGTTCATCCTGTGCAATAGAAGTATGCGAAACTAAAACAAACAATAGTAATAAAAGATAGATGCAATACGTTCTCAAACTATAAAATTTTGTTATTTACAAAGATGAAAATTAATTTGAAAATGTACAAATTATAAAAATGTGTTAAAATAATTTTCAAAAAATTAAATTAGCACATTTTTACATTTTAAAATTATTGTTACCCTTCTTTATCCAGATAAGATTGTACTATATCAATTGCATTATCGATCACATCACTTAAGGCTGTAATAAATGTGCCTGATTTGGCTAATGAAAGTGCATGTTTTAAAGCATCAACTTCTTTAGGGATGTATTCGTAAGATTGTTTCGGATCTATTTCTTTAATACCTTCCACCAAAAGTTTAACAATATCATCAGCTTCCCTTCCACGTAAAAATTTATCTTGTCGTATAATAATATGATCGAACATTTGAGCGGAAATTCTTCCTAATTCTCTAATGTCACTATCTCTTCTATCGCCTGTACCTGTAATAATACCTATTTTATCAGGAGAGTCGATAGTAGATAAAAATTCTTTAATACCATTGAAGCCATCCGGATTGTGAGCAAAATCGATCATCACTTTAAAATCTTTAAAAGTGAAAATATTCATTCTTCCCGGAGTTTGTGCAGCTGATGGAATAAATGTTTCGAGTGAGGTGCCAATATCTTCAATTTTAAAACCATAAACGTAAGAAGCAAGTGTTGCCGCTAATACATTATAGATCATAAAAGTTACTTTGCCACCAAAGGTTAATGGTATTAAGGTTACTTTTTCAACTCTGAATTTCCAATCGCCTTTCTTTATTGTGATGTAGCCATTTTCGTAAATAGCAGCAATTCCGCCTTTTTTGCAATGCTCAACTATTACCGGATTGTTTTCATCAACACTAAAATAAGCTATATTGCAACTTGCGTTCTTACCGATCTTTACGCAGTATTTGTTATCTGCATTAAGCACAGCATACCCATCACGTTTAACGCTTTCAACCACTACCCCTTTTACTTTGGCCATTTCGTCCAGAGTATTGATGTCGGATAAACCCATGTGATCAGCTTGTACGTTAGTCACTATTGCAATATCACATTTGCTGAAACCAAGTCCTGCTCTTAAAATGCCGCCACGTGCTGTTTCCAGAACAGCAAACTCAACGGTAGGATCTTTCAAAATAAATTCGGCACTCACTGGGCCGGTGGTATCACCTTTTGTTAACATAGAGTTTCCTACGTAAATACCATCGGAAGTGGTGAATCCTACTTTAAATCCGTTATTTTTAACAATATGAGAAATTAAACGGGTGGTAGTAGTTTTACCATTGGTTCCTGTAATGGCAATAATTGGTATTCTGCATGATTTGCCTGTTGGATAAAGCATATCAATTACAGGAGCCGCTACATTTCTTGGTAAACCATTGGCTGGAGCTAAGTGCATCCGGAAGCCGGGAGCTGCGTTCACTTCTAATACCACAGCACCGGTATCTTCTAATGGTTCGTTAAGATTGGTTCCCATAATATCAATACCACAAATATCCAAACCAATTATTCGTGAAATACGTTCAAAAATAAATATATTGTGTGGATGCACAATATCCGTGATGTCCGTGGAAGTTCCACCAGTACTAAGATTAGCGGTTCCCTTTAAATAACATAATTCCTTTTTTGCAAGAAT
>JAIOQD010000040.1 GCA_021413595.1 Bacteroidota bacterium
TATTACATCAAAAAGAAGCAATCTTAGTTCCCAATCGAAATTATATATTGCAATAATATTCTCAAATGTACTGTTTGGCTTAAAGGTGTGATTAGTTTTATCCCATTGCATTGGCCACCAATACCCAGCAAGCCGATAATAACTTACATTTTGTAAAATTTTTCTGCCTCATTTTCATTGCCAATTATTAAACCTCTGCTCTTTAACTGAGTAACTTGTTCCGAGTTGGTAATGAATGGCTTGCTGTACTTCATAATGTATAAAAAGCAAAAGACTCGCCCTGGGACGCTGATCTTAATGGGTAGCGTGGCGAGTACTGTTGTTGCAAATATATAACAATTTTATATACTTTTTACATTTAAATTGTTTAAACTAACAAAACATATGGTAAATTATTGTTTTTATACCTTATCTTAATAATTTTGCGTCTGTGCAAAAGATGTTATCACTTTGCCACTTTTCCATAAACTAGTTCTATTTTAAAAGACATTCTTTTATTAAAAAAACGATTACTCAATCAAACTCAATAGCTCTATATTCAGCATTTTTTTTATCTGCTCAACTTGTCCGATGCTCATATTAAATTCAAGCACAAAGAATACAGCTTTTAAGGCATTTATAACAGACTCCCGGTCGGGGAAATCGGTTACGGCTGCAAGTCCATCTTTACCGCGCACAAACTCAATAAACTCTTCTTTGTTCCTGATCACTATCGGAGTTTTAGAAATATCATACCTGTCAATAAAAATGGCTTTTAAGGCCATTGGTAAGCCCTGAGCAAACTGTACTGCGTCACTGGGCGGAATACGGTCGCGGATGGCATGCAATACAGCGCGGGTTATTCGTGCAGCCCTGTTGTGATCCGTTTCCAATTCAAGAGCAACTTCATTAATAAAGCGATTGCCATCACTCGCATATTGTTCGAAGTTCATTGTTCTGTGTTTGTTTTTATGTTCACTTTGTGTTTCCATCTATGTAATTGAGTTAATTAATTAAACTATTTTTTCTTTTTTGCATCTACACTTAAAGGGCCTGCTCCAAAATAACTGATGATCAATGCCCCTCCAAGCATGGAAGTGTTTTTCATAAAACTTGTCATTTGCCTTTGCATCTCTGTGGGATCGGTCTCCTTCCAGAAAGCGTGCATAAATAAAGTAACAGGAATAAGAAAAGCCACTATTAACAAAGCCCCCCACTTTGTTTTATAACCAAGTATGATACTTATTGCGCCAATAATAGCGAGGCCTCCTGAAAGAGGAACAAGTACCGAAGGAACAGGAACACCAGTGAAAACAGCATACCCAATCGCATCGGCTGTGAAATGGTTCATTATTGTTCTAAGAAAAATAATTGAATAAAGAAACCTGCCAACCAACTCAATATATTTCATAACAATTTAAGTGTTTTATTCAATGAATTTGAGAACAGAGCTCCATTTGTATGCCGCTAAGCCAACAGAAACAAGGTGTACATGTTTTTTGTGTTTCCGGAGTGGATGAAGTTTTTTAATCGTTTTTTCATTTATCTGTAAAAAATTACCCCCCCCCCGCCTAAGCGAGGGGGATTTAATTATTGTGCTTTCATTCCCCCAATTTCTTGGGTTCATTTGTGAGGATTTATTTCTCAGATCTCTCTTTTGGAATCTCTCCTAAGTAAATAATTACTATAAAGCTACTCTCAGGAAAGGGGGGCTGCTTGAATATTAGTTGAAATGTGAAAAAAAATAGACCTTTCAAGCATTTAAAAAGCCGGGAACTAGGCCAATTTTGAGCTACAAGCCCCACACAATTTAATATTTGCTAAAATGACAATGGAAAATAGTCGTTATCTTTGTTGCCTTAAATTTTACATTTTAAACCAATACCTATTTTATAGCCTACCATGAGAATAATCACAACATTATCGTTCGGAATACTTCTATTATCCGTAAATGCACAAACCATGACCCCCGAAATGCTACTACAGTTGGGAAAATTGAGTACAAATGGAATCACCAAAGATGGTAAATCGATCGTATATAGTGTTCGGAAGTATAATGTAGCGGAAGATAAGGCCTCAACTAAAAAATACATCATGCCTGTTTCGGGAGGCAATCCTGTTGAAATTACCAATACAGAGGCCATTTTGGTGAACGACCGCATTTCTTCTGATGGAAAATATAGTATTTCAAGCAATGAAGTGAAAGTGAAAAATATATACGGAAAAGATGTTTATCCTGAACTAAAAAATTCGGATGTGATGATCTACGATAATCTTAATTACCGTCACTGGGATACTTGGGAGGACGGCTCGTTCGGTCATGTGTTTTTAAATACGCTAAAAGACAAAAAAATTATAGACAGTATTG
>JAIOQD010000041.1 GCA_021413595.1 Bacteroidota bacterium
ACTGTTGATAAACCCATAAATACCGAATTTATAAAAAAAATGGGAAATGGAGTAGCGATATTAGAAACAGTAACTCAAAAATGTTTTATTGAACAGCTGGATAAAAACAGGTTCAGAATAATTTTGACTCAAGGACTCAATCGGCAGATAAGAAGAATGTGCGAAGTGCTTGGATACTCTGTTATTAAGCTAAAACGAAAACGAATAATGAATATTAAATTAGAAGGTATTGCAATTGGGAAGTGGCGAAATTTAACAACTGACGAAATTAATACCATTAATAATTTAGTTTCTGATTCGCTTAAAACGGAAGAGGCATCTTTTTTACAAGATAATATTGAGGAATAAAAAAATAAAATGAAAAGAGCGATCGCGATAATTGGCGGAGGATCTGCCGCGATGATGCTGGCAGCATGTCTTGATGAGCAAAAATTCGATGTTACCATTTATGAAAAAAACAATGCATTAGGAAGGAAATTTCTAGTGGCCGGTGATGGTGGTTTTAATTTAACACATTCAGAAAACACAGAACAATTTATTTCACGATATACTCCTGCTTCATTCTTTTCAAGTATTATTTCTTCTTTTACAAATACAGATCTAAGAAACTGGCTTAAGAACATTGGTATTGAAACATTTGTTGGCAGCAGTAAACGAGTATTTCCGTTAAAAGGAATAAAACCAATTGATGTGCTCACTGCTATTTTAGATGTATTGAAGAAAAAAAATGTTTCAATAAAAACCCGTCACACCTGGAAAGGTTGGAATAACAACGAACTTATTTTTGAAACAGCAAATCAACCCATAAATGTAAAAACTGATATTGCCATATTTGCTTTAGGTGGTTGCAGTTGGCAAGTGACCGGTTCTGACGGAAAGTGGACAAATTATTTTTCAGAAAAAGGAATTGAACTTATTCCATTTCAAGCATCCAATTGCGCTTATGAAATAAAATGGGAAAACGAATTCATTAAAATTGCAGAGGGCGCTTCCTTAAAAAACATTTCTTTAAAATGTGGTGATAAGGAAAAAAAAGGTGAGCTCGTGATTACTAAATTCGGATTGGAAGGAGGCGCAATATATGCTCTAAGCGCTGAAATAAGGCAACAATTGAGTTCCAACAATACAGCAAAAATATTTTTAGATCTTAAACCTACTCTTACTGTTGTAGAAATAAAAAACAAAATTTCAAACAAAGGAAATAAGTCATTAAGCAAACATCTGGAAAACGAACTGAACCTGAATCAGGTGCAATTAGCTTTATTAAAAACTGTTGTAAGTAAAACAGATTTCACCACTATTGAAACGCTTTCCGAAAAAATTAAAAACCTTCCGCTTATCATCATCTCTGCAGCACCTGTTGATGAAGCCATTTCAACTGTAGGTGGAATTTCATTAAATGAAATTGACAATACTTTTCAATTAAAAAAACTACCGAATCATTATGTTATTGGCGAAATGCTGGATTGGGACGCACCAACGGGTGGTTATTTATTGCAAGGGTGTTTTAGTATGGGGTATTGCTTGGCAGAGAGCTTGAATAAAATAAAATCAGAATAAAGCGGTTCAAACCATTTACCCTGACAGGGTTTTAAACCCTGTTAGGGTTAAATGAATCCTCAATTTAGATCTATAAGGTTTAATTCTTCAAAGATAATTACTCTTAATTTGTGGTATAACCTTTTAAAGCTGACTATGCTTAATTTCTTATCTTTGATACGGCTTCTGATACAATAACCCTAACAGGGTTTGAAACCCTGTCAGGGGCGCTAATAAATAGTTTTATGTACCTATACTTGAAGTACTATAAAGAATGATTTTACAAGCGACATCTTTACTAAAAAAACATTACGGTTATGATCAGTTTCGGCCAATGCAGGCCGAAGTGATTCAGTGTTTAATGGATAAAAAAGATGTGGTAGTTCTGATGCCTACCGGTGGCGGGAAATCAATCTGTTTCCAGATCCCTTCTCTATTATTACCGGGATTATGTGTTGTGGTTTCTCCATTGATATCACTAATGAAAGACCAGGTGGATGCGCTTAATTCTAATGCTATTCCGGCTGCATACCTGAATAGCAGTTTAAGTTCCGGGGAAGAAGAAAACATTATTACCAAATGCCTTAATGGACAAATTAAATTACTTTACATTTCACCTGAACGACTTGTGCAAGAGATGAATCGTCTCCTTACCAAATTACCTATTCAGTTGTTTGCGATTGATGAAGCGCATTGTATCTCCTCCTGGGGACATGATTTCAGACCTGAATATACACAATTGAAATTTCTGAAAGAACATTTCCCTTCTATTCCGGTTATTGCATTAACTGCAACAGCTGATAAAACTACACGCAGAGACATTGTTAAACAACTTAATTTAGCTAACCCGGAAGTATTTGTTGCTTCATTTAATCGTCCCAATTTAAGTCTTTCTGTAAAGTCAGGTATAAAGCCAAAAGAACGGATTAAAGATATAATTGAATTTATTGCTGATCGTGAAAACGAAGCAGGAATTATTTATTGCCTTAGTAGGGCAACCACCGAAAAACTAAGAGACGCCTTGAAAGCAAAAGGAATAAAGGCGGGTTGTTATCATGCCGGATTGCCAAGTGAAGAGCGGAATAAAACACAAGACGATTTTATAAATGATAAATTGCAAGTGGTATGCGCTACAGTGGCTTTTGGAATGGGAATCGACAAATCCAACGTGCGTTGGGTGATCCACTTTAATCTACCAAAAAACATTGAAGGATATTATCAGGAAATAGGACGTGCCGGACGTGATGGATTAAACAGTGATACGATATTGTATTATAACATTGCTGATCTGATCATGTTAACCAAATTTGCCCAAGAAGGAAATCTGGCAAAAATCAACTTGGAGAAACTCAGGCGGATGCAGCAGTTTGCGGAAGCAGATATGTGTCGCAGAAAAATTTTGTTGAGTTATTTTGGTGAAACACCACAGGAAAACTGCGGCAATTGTGATGTATGTGAAAATCCTCGTCAGCATTTTGATGGAACATTATTGGTTCAAAAAGCATTATCTGCCTTGATGCGCATGGAAGAAAAGGTTGGAACCACCATGCTGATAGATGTATTGAGAGGTT
>JAIOQD010000042.1 GCA_021413595.1 Bacteroidota bacterium
GCAAGGCCCCAGCTGGTACCTCGAATCGATACTGTTGAGCATTACAACCGGGCAAACGAATTACACGCTACATTTTTTATTTGTTTTCTATGTTTTTATAGCCGGAATGGGGATGTACTTTCTTTCCTTGTGTTTTCATTCCAATAAAAAGGTTGCTTTTTTAATCGGAGCCTGCTATATGCTAAGCGGTTTTTTTGTTGGACATGTTCAGCATTTTTATGCAATAATCGGTGCTGCCTGGTTGCCCTATATCATTTTGAATTATTACAAAATGTTTACAGAAAAAAATTATTTACGTGCATTATATGCCTCTATTTTTGTATTCTTTAATCTCACAGGAGGCAATCATACCTTCACTATAATTCTCATTTATTTGTTCATTGCCATTTTTGGATATTTTATCTTTTCTGCGATCCGGGAAAAGAACAAAAAAGACATTATCCAGTTCATAAAACTTAACCTTTTATTTGGATTTGTAACCTTGGTTTTTGCATCTGTAGTATTAGTGGCTTTCTATCAAACAGCTCCGTATATAGCCCGGTTAAGCGGAATGATCTATCAACAAGCTGCAGTATGCCCTTTATCGCCTCAAGCATTGTTATCACTTTTACTTCCTTTTTCAACTGTTAATAGTGTCGATTTTTTTAATACCGACCAATCCATGTGTAACGTTTACGTTGGAATTATTATACTTGTCTTTATTATATTAGCGTTTATAAATAAAAAACAGCCTTTTGAAAAAGTCCTTTTTGCTTTCGCAATTATCTGTTTAATAGCTTCGTTTGGTGCATATACCCCTGTCCACAAATTCCTTTTCGACTATTTTCCCTTAATTAACAGGTTTCGCTTCCCAAGTTATTTCAGTTTATTTTCAATCCTTATTTTTTTATTATTGGGCGGAAAACAGTTGGCATTATTTGTTTCTGAAACAGAAATTAATTTTAAAAAAGTGTTACGTATGACAATGATGGTTGCCATATCGATATTTGCATTAACAATTATAGCATTCGTAAAAAATCACAACCAACAGTTCTTCTTTTTTAATAAATTTGATACTATTTTTGACTTTTTAAGATCCGCATCACTCTATCAAAATATAATATTTCAAGGCACTATCCAACTTTTATTATTAGGAGTGTTTATAATTACAATAACAACCTCATTAAAAAAACACTGGATCAACATTTCAAGTATTCTTATTATCCTGGATCTATTTATAGCACTCCAATTAAACATTGCCTATGTTGGCTTCTCACCCAATTCACCTAAAGAATTGCACGACTATATTTTAACATTGCCCAAAAACTTCCCTATTCCTCCCAACAATAACATTATTGAAAACACCGAGGAAATAGGCCAAAAACACGGTTTATACAGAAATACTAGTGTTTTTCACAAACGCATTTCTGCCGGTGTATTTAATTCGTATGCCTTTAAAAATTATGTAATGTTAGTAGATTCATTTCCATTCTTATTCAATGCAATGCAAAAAAATCCATTACTTTATTTTTCTGACAATATTTTTAGTAATTCCGAAATTTCTAAACTCGACTCGGTCACCACAACAAACAAAACAATTATTTTATCTGATGATGACTATAAAACTATTGCTCCACAAATTGAAAAAGAAAATAAGGATTCAATAACAGAAAATATAACTATAACTTCGTTTAATCCAAATGAAATAAGTATAAAGGCGAGTATATCTCAAAATCAACTATTAACCATCTTACAAAGTTATTATGATGGATGGGAAGTATATATAGACAATCAACCGGCAAAAATTGCAGTTTCAAATTATTTGACAATGTCAGTTTTGTTTCCAAAGGGAGAACATGAGGTAAGATTTTTTTATAAAAACCCTGCAATTATTAAGGCAGCGATCATTTCTTATTCCTCATTCTTTGCTGTTTTAATACTACTCTCTTATATCTGGATCAAAAAAAATAAAAATTATTGGGCTCCCGCAGTAATTTGGCTAATACTAATTGGTAGCACTTTGTATTATTTTTTATGATCAAAATATATTGAAGTAAACATAGAAAAATAGTAATTTAGTTAAAAAAAAAATTGATCCGAATTTAATTAAAATGAGTAAAACACAACAAATCGCTGTAATAGGTGGAGGTAGCTGGGCTACGGCCATTGTAAAAATGTTATGCAACAATGTCACGCAATTACATTGGTGGATTCGCAATCCTCTTGCCCTTGAACATATTACTAAATACAAGCACAATCCTAATTATTTAACTTCCGTACAGTTCGATATCGACAAGCTGATCTTAAACACAAATTTAAAAGAGATCATTTTAAAGGCCGATATTTTAATAATGGCCGTACCTTCTGCATTTTTGAAAGATGCGCTTTCCGGATTAACAGCTGAAGATTTTAAGAACAAACAAGTGTTCTCTGCAATAAAAGGGATTGTTCCGGAGCACAATTTAATTGTTGGAGAATTTTTCAATAAAGAATATAAAATACCGGTAGAAAACATTGGTGTTATCACCGGCCCTTGTCATGCAGAGGAAGTGGCGATGGAAAAACTATCCTACTTAACGGTTGCTTCTCAAAACCCAAACAATGCAGCCTTTATAGCGTCCCAGTTAAAATGTAGATATATTAAAACCACTGTATCCGATGATATTTATGGGACCGAGTATTCTGCTGTTTTAAAAAATGTATTCGCTATTGCAAGTGGCATTTGCCATGGTTTAGGCTATGGGGATAACTTTCAAGCCGTGTTGATCTCAAATGCGATTCAAGAAATAAAACGATTTGTTGATGAAGTCCATCCAATTGACCGGGATATAAAAAGTTCGGCATACCTCGGAGATTTGTTGGTTACAGCATATTCACAATTTAGTCGCAATCGTACTTTTGGCGGAATGATTGGCAAAGGCTACTCTGTTAAATCTGCTCAATTAGATATGTATATGATCGCAGAAGGGTATTACGGAACAAAATGTGTGTTTGAAATTAATAAGCAATACAATGTGGATATGCCTATTACAAAGGCTGTTTATAATATTTTGTATGGAAAGAAATCTCCCGCGCTGGAGATGGAATTATTGACGGATAAATTGTCTTAACTCGCTACCCTGACAGGGTTTCAACCCCTGTTAGGGTTAAA
>JAIOQD010000043.1 GCA_021413595.1 Bacteroidota bacterium
CCCAAAACTAATTTTCATTTACACAGTGACAACCCTGTTGCAAAAATTTTCTGGGGACGTGTCCCTGTTGTTTCTGCTGCTGCTTTTTATGGCTTTAATAAAGGAGGGAAAGTACAACATTTAATTCATCAGTTAAAATATAAAGGTCAAAAGCATATAGGAATTTCTGTGGGGAAGTTGTATGGTTATGAACTTAAGTATTGTGAGGATTTTAATTGTATCGATATCGTTATTCCTGTGCCTTTGCATCCTAAAAAACAAAAAAAGCGCGGTTACAACCAAAGTGACGGTTTTGCAGAAGGGCTGGCCGAAAGTATGAATGTGAAAGCCGACTTAAAAACACTTTATCGTGCTGTAGAATCTGAAACACAAACAAAAAAGTCACGTTTCGGGAGGTGGCAAAATGTGGAGTCCATTTTTCAGTTGCATGATGCTGAGGCATTAGAAGGCAAACATATCCTGTTGGTGGATGATGTAATAACAACGGGGGCTACATTGGAAGCTTGCGCCCATACGCTACTAATGGTGCCCGGTGTTAAGATCAGCATTGTTACCATTGCTTATGCCGCTCATTGATGGATTGTAGAATCCTTCTCAAAGGTTTTAATAAAAGTTTCCAATCCCGGAGATTTTATAAAAGGGCTTTTATATCTTTGTATCCCTAATTACAATATAATGGCTGAATCAATTACTGTTTCGGGATTTACGAAAAAAGAGCAGTACGAATCACTTATTCCTCAAATTCAAGCATTGATCGAAGGAGAAAGCGATAGTATTGCTAACCTTTCTAATATAATTTCAGCATTAAAATATTCAATGGGTTTTTTTTGGGTAGGTATTTATTTTGTGAAAGGTGCATCAACAGCTGCATCTTCTTCTTTGGAAGAGACTGATAAATCCCTGAAACATGAAGAGCTTGTTCTTGGGCCATTTCAAGGGCCTGTTGCCTGTACAAGGATTGCTTATGGTAAGGGTGTTTGTGGAAAATGCTGGGAGCTAAAAAAAACAATTATTGTAAAGGATGTAGATCAGTTTCCAGGACATATTACGTGTAGTACTTTATCTCGATCTGAAATAGTATTACCTGCATTTAATGGAAAAGGTGAAGTGTTTTTAGTGTTAGATATAGATAGCGAGCATCTTGATAATTTTAATGAAATTGATAAAACATATCTGGAAAGGGTGATGGAAATAATAACAAAATGTGCTGTTTTACCTGTATTATAATTTAACTATGAAAAAACAAATCAGTACTATTTTTTCTTCATTCTCGTATCCACTTGTCCGCTTAGGCTTATGTCTGTTCATTTGTATGTTAATTTATTCCTGTGCTCAGATAGTTGCACCAGGTGGCGGGATCAAGGACATTACTCCGCCCAAAGTTGTGAAATACATTCCTGATAGTGCTTCTCTGAATTTTAAATCTAAGAACATTGTTGTATTTTTTGATGAGTTCATTCAACTAAGAGATTTAAATAGCCAGCTTATTATCTCACCTCCACTTGAAAATGCGCCTGATATAAAAGTTAAGAATAAAACACTTACAATTGATTTTGATAAAGATGAATTACTCAAACCAAATACTACTTATTCTATCAGTTTTGGTAATGCTTTGCAGGATATTCATGAGAACAATCCGATCGACAATTTTAAATACATTTTTTCTACCGGTAGTTTTATTGATTCAGTGGTTGTTAAAGGTAAAATTGAAAATGCCTTTGATCACAAAGCCGATAAGGGTGTTTTGGTGATGCTTTATACTGATTTTAGTGATAGTGTTATCTATAAGAAAAAACCTGATTATTTTGCAAAAACAAAAGAAGATGGCACTTTCCAGATTAATAATATACGGGCTAATAAATATAAATTGCTTGTTTTAAAGGATGCGAATGCAAATTATAAATATGATAGTGAAAATGAAAGTGTTGGTTTTATTGATAATTTAGTTGATGTTTCGGAAAAGAAAAAGATTGAAATAGATATATTTCAAGAGCCCGTAAAAAAACTTTTTTTGAAAAAAAATAACTATAATTCTTTCGGTAAGATCAGTTTTATTTTTAATAAGCCGGCTGATAGTATCCGGATTGAACCGCTTAACCAAACTTTTGATGATAAAGATATTTTCCTTGATTTTTCAAAAAATAAGGATACCCTAAACTATTGGTTTAGAAAGGACGATAAAGATTCAATAATTCTTCAGGTGAAAAATGGCAATAAAATAATTGATACAGTTGATTTTAAAATAATTAAAAAAGAAGATGCTTTAAAGAGCAGACGAAGCCCTTTAAAATTGGTAGTAGTGAATAGTCCCGCAGGAAATCAAAACATTGATTTGAATTCGGAGTTTAAAATTATTTTTAATAATCCCATCGATCCTGTTTTGTTTAGTAATCTCAGTAATAAAGAGATTAGTCTTCTTGAAGACACTATTCCCATTAAGGAGTATAAAAATTTATTTTATACTCTGGAACCAATTAACATTATTTCAATTAACAATAAGGTAACTGGTAAGGACGGTGGGACCAAAGTTGTTCCTGTTATGTTTAAAGAAAACACAAACTACCATTTATTCATTCCACCAGGTACGTTCACTGATATTTTTGGTTTAACAAATGATACCATTAAAATAGATTTTAAAACACGCGAAGAGAAATTTTATGGCACTCTCAAATTGAACATAGATATCCCTGTAACTACCGGTAATTATATTGTTCAGCTATTAGATGAAAAAGAAAGCATTGTGCGGGTTAGCAATATTAATAGATCGGAAACACTTTTCTACGAATATTTATACCCTAAAAAATATATGTTGAAAATTATTT
>JAIOQD010000044.1 GCA_021413595.1 Bacteroidota bacterium
TAATGTTCAATGCCACAGTTTTTAATTTTAATATATTGTACTTCTTCAAAACCATTAGTGATGATATGAAGTTTATATTTTTTATTTAAGTATTTTAAAACCTCAATGGAATGAGGAAACATATTTGTTTTTAAGGGCGAAATAGATATGTAGTCATTTGCTATTTTTTCACTAAATTTTTTATCTGCAATATCATATTTACAAAGCGCTTCATGGAAACGGCCATAACGCAAGGTGTTTTTATCAATCAATCCTTTGCCGTATTCATCCCACATTCGTTTATTAATAAGAATATAGTGAGCAATGAATTCATCGATCGAATCAATGCCTATTTCGGATAGTTTATATTTATGAGCAAGCTCCAACAGGGCTTCACGAGAGTTAGTCTCAAAATCCCAAAGTGTTTGGTCCAGATCAAAAAAAATGTGTTTGTAATCCTTCACTAAAACAGTAATTTAAAAGAGGAGATCGAAACCGACCAAAAGAGAATAGAACCGAACATATAAAACAAGATTCGTTGTTTGTCGTTAAAATAGCGAACTGCTAAAAAACAACCGATTGGAATAGAAAGTAGTAAAGGTGTTAATAACGAAATGCCCAATAAACCAAAGCGTTGCTTTACGATAATAATGATCTTATTTGTACGGGTAAATGATTTTTTTCTGATTTGGTTTGGATTCTCAAGTTGTTTGAGGGTTTTGCGTTTTTTTAAATATGCAATAAGTTTATCGCTGGTATAAACAAAAGCTGTAACACCTACAAATCCTCCTAAAGAAGTAACTGTAACTGCTTCAAAAAATGAAAAGCCTAATCCCAAAGCAAGGGGAACTCCACCGAAAACAAATTTAACGGTACTCATCAAAAAAACAGATATTATTTCCAACAACGATTCCATTAAATTTTAATATTAAAATGTGAAATAAGAGCATTGAAAATATACGAACTCACTTATTTCTCATTTGTGTTTTTTTAGATTACATTTTTTTTCCATAAGCTAAGTCACCGGCATCACCCAAACCTGGTACGATGTATGACTTTGCTGTTAATTCTTCATCAACGGCTCCGCACCAGATAGTAACATTTTCAGGGAGGTTTTTTCTTGCATATGCCAGTCCCTCTGCGCTTGCAATCAATGTTACAATATGTGTATGTCTTGGTTTTCCACGAAGTAGCAATGCCTTATAGGTAAGCACAATTGAAGATCCTGTGGCAAGCATCGGGTCGCATAATATTAATACCTTATCATTAAGATCGGGGCTAGCTAGGTATTCTAATTGAATATCAAAAGTCCCGTTTTTGTGATGCTTGCGGTATGCAGATATAAAAGCATTTTCAGCGCGGTCGAAATAATTTAAAACTCCCTGGTGCAATGGCAGCCCTGCGCGTAAAATACTTGCAATAACCGGTTGCTCTTTTATCAACGAAACATTGGCAATACCTAAAGAAGTGATTACTTCACGCATTTCATACGTAAATGATTTACTAAGCTCATAACTCATAATTTCACCCATACGTTCGATGTTCCTTCGAAAACGTAAACTGTCTTTCTGGATAATTTCATCCCTGATTTCAGCAATATACTGGTTAAAAACTGAGTTATGATTTCCTAAAATGTGTACCATAAAGAATTATTGATTTGTTTGATTACCTTACGAATTACGAACCTTAAAAACGAATTACGAAACTATTTTGTTTAAATTACCTACTCTTTTTTGTCTATTATAAAACGCCTTACGCCTTATTACTGATCCACTTTACAAGACGGGATAAAGAGTTTTTTTTCAGTTGTAAATATACGCAATCTTTTGCCCCGAAATTTTTATAAAAACGTGCTACTGTTTCAACTGACGAACCCCCAAAATCAAGTATCTTTTCTGTGCCGGCATATTGTTGAATAAACGTGTTAAATAAAAAATGCATAGCTCCATTCACCTTACCGTGATCTGTAACACCACTTTTTAAAAAAACAAGACGATTAGTAGTTTTCATAAAAAATGCTGCAGCACACAGTTTATCCTCTTTGTCATATACAGCAATGGTTTCGGCTTTATTTTGCTTAACTAATAAACGCATCAGATTAAGTAATATTTTATAATCATTTGCTTTAAATACTTCCAATTCTTGCCCTTTTGTTGATTTAAACAGATCAACAACGATTTCGTGGGCTACGGTATGCTTTATTGCAAATTCGGCTTTAATGGCTTTTTTTATATTACGCTTCGCATTTTCCGAATATCCTTTATGCAAAGCCTGGTAGGGAGCATTTAAATCTAATAATTGATATTTTCGTTCTACTTTTGAATAATCAGGTAAATCGAATTTATTTGTTTCATGCAAACAAAATTCAATGTATTTGTATTTTTCGGGAATAGCTTTTAAAAAATCAGTTGTTAATTTAATGTTAGGCTCTGTTTTTGAAAACAGACCAAAATATCGGGTAAAAAAGGGTTGATACAAATAGTTGATTTTATATTTTGATTTTGATTGGATTGGAAATACAGCTTCATAATCATTTAGGACAAGCGCAGACCAATTTTCACAAACAACATCTAAATACCAGGAGTAAACAAAAATGCAGGAATTTGCACTTTTGTCAATGAGGGCATCCCATTTTTTTTTATCGATATTTTTATTTTCAATGTGTTTTATCATGAGAAGATATAAGATGGAGACCTAAAATTGGAAATAAAAAAAATATTTCAAATTCATGCTTCAGATCATAATACTATAAACTGTTTAGTAAAAGTTGTGAAATTATTTTTTTCTTTGTTTTTACTTACAAACTCTTCTAGTTTGTGGATCGAGTATCGTGATAAAGCTTTAGGGTGGCCAATTACCACCATTTGTTCAAACTTTTTTTTCTGTAATTGTTTCAATGCTTTTTGCAATAAATGCGCATTATATCCATCAATACTCACTGTACAGTCAGTGTATTGTGTTAGCATTTTTTTTCGTTGTCCAGGTGCAGCCATTGCTTTGCCGTCACCTAATGGTTTATGTAAATATGGATTTTTTCTTCCTAATAAAAATAATTTCCAAAAAAACAAAGGTGAATTTCTGATTCCGCTGATCGGTAATTCGGTGAAGAACCCATTTGTATTTTCTTTTTTCGGTTCCTCTTCAAATCGGTAAATATCTTTATCAGGCGCTCCCAGAAAATCATAATAATAATTTTCTGAACTGTAAAACCCATTTCTGAAAACACTGCTATCCAATGTAATATTATTTTGTTTGAAAGCGTCTTTTAACTTGTTGAATGGTTGCAAACACCATCCTCCCGCACGGTATGCAAAAATTTGTTTCCCTGTTAGATCAGTTAACACTTTTTTATACCGATAAACAATATCAACAATTTCAGTCTCATTAAAATCAACTAATTTGTAACGTTTCACATCAATGATCCAACGTTCGCCATTGTAATAACTATCTTCCCAATGCGGATGGATATGTAGTTGTATATCATGTCCAGTATCAGATAAATATTTTATTTGTTCTGTAATAGACTTGTAGTCTTTTTCGAGTTGGGGATATTTTTTTCGAAATTCATCCAACTTCAGAACAAAACCACAGTCAACAAAAAAACAAAACCGAACTTTATGCTTTTCGGCAATACGGATCAATTCAGAGGTAGGGTATATAATACATTTCTCCACTGTACCATGGTTTTCACCAAAGTAAATTTCATAATCGAGTGTAATATATATATTCATAAATGCCCCTCCAACCTCCTGAAGAGGAGGCTTTAAACTGTTTATTGTTTTTATTTAATAAATGTGTTGTGCATTTTTAAAATAATTTGCAATGATATATAAGCGATCTCACTAATAGTTCCTCTCCTTTTGGGAGGATAGGAGAGATTTCAACTTCCCCAGGGGGTGTACATGGTAACTCCTTTTTCGTTATAATTTTTTATCATCACTTCCAACATTTTATCAGCATCTATTAGCATACTTTTTGCTTCACCAATAATGCCATTTGTTAAGGCTCCTTCCTGCTCAAACATTGGTTTTAATGCGTCACAATTGCGCTTTGCCGAATAATTAGGATTATGAACTTTGGTTTTCATCAGAGATTCTTTCCCATCCCAATCAATCATTTTAACTTCAAAGATTTTTTCATCATAAACAGGATATTTAAAATCTACCGCATCTTCTAGGGTATGCAAATTAGTACAAGCGCCATTTAAGGTGGTGCCAAGCATTAATATTTTCC
>JAIOQD010000045.1 GCA_021413595.1 Bacteroidota bacterium
AGAGGTGCTCCAATAAAAAACAATACGATACATGCAATCGAAAGGGTGAATTTACGATGCCATTCAATTTGGTATTTCAATTTTGAGTACTCTTCCGCGTCATTTTCATTAAGGATCGATTCCGAATACGCCTTAGTGCTGCGGGCAATGTTGGTTGCGCTTTCAATAATACTTAGTTGTTGCACTTTAGGAAATTTTGAAAAAGAAATTGTATCAGAAACACTTTTTTTGGACGAATCCAATGTGGTCAAAAAGGAATTTGATTTAGCATAATAGCTTTGCTTCAACTGGTTAGTGAAATTAGTTTTTCGTTTTTCATTTTTTATTTCCAAAGAATCAACTGCATCATTTAACTGTGAAAGGTTAAGCATCTGATAATTGTTTTTAAATAGATCTTCGTTGGTACGTGACATTTTGAATTCCGATAGATCGAAACGTATTACTCGTTCTTCAAACTTATCGCGAACCATTGGACGTGTTTCGATGTCTTTAGGATTATCAACCATGTCCTTATAACTTACGCCATTTTTTAATGTTAAAACTAAGAATTTTTTGTCGGCAGTTTCTTCCATTTTTCCACTTTTAGCAGCTAATACAATATTATTACCTTGCATTGCCCTATGGTCATAAATCAAAATTTCACTTAATGATTTTTCATCCTTATCTTTTTTACCCACTCATAAACTAAATCCTTCCAGGCTATTATAAAAAACTACTTCTTAAAATAACAAAGCAGGCTTAGATTCTCGAACAACATATAATAATGATAAAATGCACCGAGTGATAAACAAAAAGTAGTTAAAATGAGAGGTGTCATTATTTTTTGCAACGATAATCCGGAACTTTTCATTGCAGTAAGTTCAAAATGCTCACCCAAATTACCAAAAGTCATTAATGATGAAAGTAGTATCGCAAGTGGCAAAGCCATTGGAATGGTAGTAAGTGAGAAGTAAAAAAATAATTCTGATAAAATGCTGAAACTTAAACCTTTTCCTACAAAATCATCAATATATTTAAAGATGAACATCATAAAAAATACAAACATTGCAATGAAAAAAGTCATTACAAAAGGACCTACGTATGATTTTAAAATAAATTTATGCAGTGTTTTCATAAGAAGACAAATATAAGAATAATAAAGAAGCCCAGGATTGAGATTTAGTATCGAGATATAAGATATGCCCCGGTGTTTTATGTGGTGTTTTGGGGGTTGTTTTTCAATTATCCTGAAGGTTTTGAAATGTGCGTTTTTAAGAAGTGGTTCTTTGTTCAAGAATGATATCATTTTTTTGTTGCCGTGGAAATTACAAAAAACGTTAATTTTTATGGCATTAGGAATGTTAAGAATAAATTTTCTACCTTAGCATAACAATTATTAAATTTTTTGCAATGATGAACTTAAAGGAGAAAATACTTCAGGTATTGGAAAAGAAAAATTACACCTATGCTGAGTTAGCAACTTATCTTTCCATGTCTGAGCCCGAATTAGATTTTGCAATCGAAAATAATACCATTGAAATACGCACACTTGAACTTATTTCGAAGGAATTACGTATTCCTTTATACAGCTTTTTTCGTGAAAATTTTGATGGTTTTGACTTTGAAAAAGAATCGTATTACAATGAAAATATTTGGAGTAAGGAAGAAGAATCCGAATCCATACCCAATTTAAAAACGCTTCGTCAGGAAATTGAGGCTTTACGTGCTGATGTACTTAAAAAGGATCAATTAATTAATGCTTTAGAATCCAAAATTTCAAAACCTTAAAAAAAATCATGTTTTTAGGTCGAAACGTATAGGTTTTGAACCCAAAATGACCTATTTCGTTATTTATATAAAACAAAACGAAAGAAATTAATTAAAAAAAATCAAAAAAAAGCTCCCGAAAAAATCGGGAGCTTTTTTTTTAAGGGTGGCCAATGGGGCTCGAACCCACGACCCTCGGTACCACAAACCGATATTCTAACCAACTGAACTATGGCCACCATAGAATTTTGAGACTGCAAAGATACAGTTTTTTACAATTTTTTTGAATTAAAAAAAATAAATATTTAGTAATCTTGAATTTTTGGCATTTAGTGATCCTTTTCACTCAATTTATTTTTTTTAATGTATTGGGTAAATCCTCTTAATTATTGCGTAATTTGCGTGCTCAAAATGGCTGAAAACTCAACAAATATAACACTTCAAGTTGAAGGTATGGATTGCACAGCCTGTGCATTAGGCATAACTAAAAGCCTTCAAAAAAAGGGATTAGAAAATGTTTTTGTTGATTTTTCAACTGGTGAAGCATCTTTTTTGCTGGAGGATAAAGGTAAACTGCCTTCGATTATAAAAAGTATTGATGATTTAGGCTATAAAGTGGTTGACAGCAAATACCGGGAAGAAAATGAAGGTAAAATGTCAACAATTGAAAAACGCTTTTATTTTACACTTCCTTTTACTATTATTTTATTTTTCGGGCACATGTTGCTTCCCCATGATTTTTTATTAAATCACCCCATTGTACAACTTTTTATATGCTTACCTGTTTTTATTACCGGTATTGTCCAATTTGGGAAAAGCGCCTGGGGTTCATTAAAAACAGGAGTGCCCAATATGGATGTGCTAATATTCATTGGTTCTTCCTCTGCATTTATTTATAGTATCATTGGTATATGGATGCACTATGGTACCCATGAGGTACATAATTATTTGTTTTTTGAAACTGCAGCAACCATTATCACGCTTGTTTTATTAGGTAATGTATTTGAACATCGTTCTGTAAGACAAACTACAACCGCTATTCGTGAGCTAACTGCAATACAGGTTACCACTGCAAAAATGATTAGTTTACAAATGGGTAAAGAGGTAATTACCGAAGTTGATTATAAGAATATCCAAAAGCGCAACAAGCCAAACCGAATATTCAGAAGCTTGGAGATAAAATAAGTGCCATATTTGTTCCTATAGTTCTTGGAATTTCGATAATTACATTTTGTATCAATTATTTTTTTGTTGACTTTCCTATCTCTGTAGATCCCCTACAGGAAGCGATCATGAGAAGTATTGCAGTACTTGTTATATCTTGTCCTTGCGCTATGGGACTTGCAACACCCACGGCCGTGATGGTTGGGATAGGCAGGGCTGCAAAAAAAGGTATTTTAATTAAAGGTGGAAGTACCTTAGAAGAATTTGCTAAGATCAAAAATATTGTATTTGATAAAACAGGAACACTTACTACGGGGGATTTTAAAATTAAAAAGATCGAATCTATTGATGGGGTAAGCGAAACGGAAGTGAAAGAAATTTTGTTTGTTCTTGAACAACATTCTTCTCATCCTATTGCAAAATCAATTATTACCGAACTTAGTGGAACAATAGGAACTATAAAATTCAGTAGCATCAAAGAAGAAAAAGGCTTAGGAATAACAGCTACCGATGACCAAAATAATACCTATCAGGTGGGATCGTATAAAATTGCAGCTCATCTCAGTTCAAATGATTCACATAACATTTACGTATTGAAAAACAATTTGTTGATTGCTACAATTGACATTGAAGATGCTATAAAGCTCAATGCCAAGGAAACCATCACAGAACTTCAGGGACAGGGCATTACAACAATTATGCTCAGCGGTGATAATCGAAAAAAATGTGAAGATTTAGCAAAAAAAATAAATATAGCAAAGGTATTCAGCGAACAGTCGCCCTCACAAAAATTGGAGGTAATTGAACAACTGACAAAAAAATCTCCAACAGCAATGGTTGGTGATGGTATAAATGATGCTCCTGCTTTGGCCAAAGCAACGGTAGGTATTTCATTGAGTAATGCTACTCAGGTAGCGATACAAACAGCACAAATTATTTTATTGAAAAATAATGATCTGTCAATGCTTACTCAGGCACATCTGATCAGCAAACATACACTCATCACTATCAAGCAAAATTTATTCTGGGCTTTTTTTTATAACATAGTAGCCATACCTGTTGCCGCTTTTGGCTTATTAAGCCCTACTGTTGGAGCCTTGACAATGGCTTTTTCTGACGTAATTGTAATTGGAAATTCGATCCGGTTAAAAACTAAAAAGTTAGATTAAAATAGTATGCAAAATAATTTTTCTACTATTTTGGATGAAACTGAAAGCCCGATACGCTTCAATATTTTATTTTTAACAAAATGGTATCCAAATAAATTTGATCCGCAATTGGGGGTGTTTGTCAAAAAGCACGCTAAAGCGGTTTCTGATCTATGCAATGTAATTGTTTTGTATGCGTGTGCTGACGAAAATGCCACTACCTACGAAACAATTATTTCAAACCCGCAGAATTTTACTGAAATCATTGTTTATTATAAAAAGGACAATTCCATACTAAAATCAATAATTAATCCATTCCGTTATATTAAAGCCAATAAAATTGGAATACGTGAGGTTCAAAAAACATTGGGAGTGATCGATCTGATCCATGTTAATGTATTGAACCGACCGGGACTAATAGCGCTGCTCATTAATAAATTAAAAGGTATCCCTTTTATTATTACAGAACATTGGACGGGTTATGTATCTGGTAAATATGAAAAAGCAAGTGTTCTGAAAAAATGGTTTACCAAATTAATAATTAAAAATGCAAGTGCTGTAACTACGGTTTCTGAAAGTTTACAGAAAAAAATGCAGGAACTAGGATTGCATGCCAAGTATGAGGTAGTCCCCAATATAATTGAAAGTATTGATTTGGCTGAACCTTCAGCTATTTCTACATCAGAGGCAGCTCCTGCTAAGATAAAAATTTTGACAGTTGCTGATCTGCTGTATGCTCATAAAAATATAAGTAGCATTATAAAGGCAATAGCAAGCATTTCAAAACAAAACTCAATTATTGAATATCATATCATTGGTGATGGTCCTGATAAATTGATGCTTTCAGCACTTGCTGACTCATTACAAGGTGTTGCTAAATTTATTTTTTTTCATGGTAGGCATACCAATGAATATGTTTATGATTTTTTGAAACAGGTTGATTTTGTTGTAATCAACAGCAATTTTGAAACGTTTTCGGTTGTTGCTGCTGAGGCTTTGGCAAATGGAAAGCCTGTTATTTCAACTATTTGCGGTGGCCCGGAAGAATTTATTACTCCAAACCATGGAATATTAATTGTCCCAGGAGATCAAAAACAATTGGAAGAGGCTATCACTAAAATGATCTCCAACTTCAAAAATTATGATGCGCAAGAATTAAATCGGTATATCAGTCAAAAATATAATTATCAAACTATTGGTAAACAGTTTTATAACATTTATAAGCCGTTGATAACAAACTTTACGGTTGGATTATCCGGTAAAAAATTACCAATCGATCCCGCATGGAAGGTGCTGGATGTAGGCAGCGGTCATCGCCCAAATAGGAGGGCAAATGTTTTAATTGATAATGAACTGAATGAAACAGAGCATCGTTCAGGAAAAAAAGCAAGTGTACCATCTGATAAAAAAATGGTTGTAGGCGATGCACTCAATATGCCTTTTAAGGACAAAGAATTTGATTTTATTATCGCTTCACATATTGCAGAGCACATTGATGATCCCGAACAGTTTTGTAAAGAACTTGCACGTGTTGGAAAGCGGGGATATATCGAAACCCCGGGTGCTTTAGATGAATTCTTTTTGAATGAACCTTTTCACAAATGGATTGTAAGCAAAAAAAATAATTGTTTGATTTTTAAGGAGAAGAATAATTTCAAACCATTTTCCGAATTTTTTTATGGATTGTACTACTTAAACGAAGCCCGCACCGGACACAAGCCACTTTACTCAACGAATTATCTTTTTAAATTAAAATCGAAATTTCTTGGTAAAATATGGCCTTACCTGCCAAACACATATACTCGGTTTTATTGGGAAAATTCCATTCAGGTAAAAGTAATTCTTCGAAATAAGAACACTGCTAAACAAATTATTAAATGAATAAGTTAAGTAAATTATTAAAAGCAATAACGTTGATAATCAGGCAGCCCGCACTATTAAACAAAGTGCTCGATGATTCGGATGTAAATAAACAACAGGTAATTGAAACGTACCACTTACCTAAAGGATTAAAAACCATTGATATTAGAGATTTGTTACCTGATTTTACTGAAACCGTTGAACCATATTGCTCAATTGACGGGGGATCTACTCCTTTTGATCTGGCTTTATTAAAAGGTTTAGCAAAAAGAAAAACAGATTGTAATTATTTTGAGATCGGCACATGGCGCGGTGAAAGTGCTGCTAATGTGGCAAGTGTTGCTAAAAATGTTGTAACTCTTAATTTACCGGATGAGGAAATGCTTAAGATGGGGCTTGATAAAAGGTATGTGGGGTTGCATCGTTTCTTTTCTAATGGTTTAAAAAATGTAACTCCTGTTCAGTGTATTACGCGGTATTTTAGATGGTTCGCCTTCTGAAAAGCGAGGGAATATATACCGTGTATCAAATACGTTGTGTGCCATTTATATTGCAGGTTCTGTAAAGGCAGAATATATTGAATCCTTTCCTTTGCCTGATAAATATTTTTCTATTTCCCTGAAGGTAAAAACTGGCTCAATGCAATAAGGTGAGGACTAGGTACATTATCCAAATAATTTTTCAAGCCTAAAAAGAAAAAAATCAACATCTCTCACTCCTTTTTGCTTGGCTCTGAAAAGCTTTATTTTAGAGTTGAACGATTCAGCATTTGCATTTGTGTTTCTGTTTGTAAAGAAGTTTAAAATATTCTCTAAATGGTGTCCTATTGACCTTGCAGCACTATTAAATTCGGCTAATTCTGTTTGGCTTGTGATTATTTCTATCCATTCTATGAATTGTTTTTTTGCATTTCCTGAATTATGATTTTCATATATGTTTCTAAATTGTACAGCATATTGATAGGCTTTTTTAAGTAGAGGATATTTGCTAAACAATATTACCGAACGGTGTTGTTGGCTAATTGTCCATGCGGTTTCGTGTTTAAATAATAAAAATCGGCTTCGTGTCAACAATTGCTTCAATGTATCTCCATTGGAGAAAATCTCAGGGTGATATTTTTTCCCATTCTGTTTTGCCGCTTTTATAGCTTCATTTTCCTTGGCTATTGCTTCCCATCTATATTTTATTCGAACATGTTGCAATGCTTCTAATACAAGTTTTACTACATGAAATCGATCCGTTACTATACGAGCATTGGGAAAGCTACTTCGTGCGGCTGATGCCATGTTTGCCGCCATGTCTAAGGTTATTTCTTTTACTTGCAATCGTTTGGCTATCGGTATTTTTTCTAGTACTGAATTTATTTTACCAGACTCGGTACTGGCTATCATCGCTACTATTGTTCCCGTTTTTCCTTTGCCCTGTTTTGATGTTACAAATGTGTATAGTTCTCCTTTAGATAAGGATACTTCATCTATACTCAAGTGTTCGCTTATGTTTTGTGGATATAATAAATAGTCTTTTGCATGGGGCTTTTGTTCCCATGATGGATAGTCACCTGTTTTATGTTTATATGAGCGATAAAGGGCTTTGGATTTTACTTTATGATAATAAGCTACAGTGCTTATTGTATCTTCCTTTGTATCTATTTCCTTATTTTAAAAAATCAGATAACTCTTTAGTAAACTTCGTCCCTTCTGCTATCAGCGTAAAGTCCCTATGAACATAAGTTTTATCCTGTTTGTGACACCAACGTCTTCTATGGATTTCCAAATAAACAGCCTTGCCTCGTAATGGGAAATCTTGTATTAATCGCGGTTTATAAAAACCTTTTGACTCATATAAATCACAATCTATTTCTATTGGCAAAATGTTTTTTTCTTCAAGAATGATAAGATAATGCTCTGATCGATTCTTTGTTGCTGAGATTTCATTCATTTGCTGTACCTCAAAGTATTCTAATAAACCTTTAGGCAATAAGTATTTTACTAATTCTTTATATTCCATAATTTAGATTTGTTCCCTAAGATAAAGGTACAAATCCTCACGATATGGAAGTGAGCCTAAAAACTCTTTAGTTCCAGAGTTGACTTATATCACTACTTAATTTATTTTAATCCAACCCTGTATTCTTTTATTTTCGACTTTACTCTAACTGAAGTGCGCAGTTCATTTCGAGCTTGTAGAAAAACGTGGGTAAGCCCTAAATAATGACATTGGACGGGTACTTGCTCATTTCGTTTATTAGAGCGCTATTTATCAGGAATTGCCGCATAAAAAAAGCCTCCCTTTTGGGGAGGCTTCCTAAAAACCATGGCGTGATTTTTAGATTTATTCAATTCCGATAATTATCGGAATTGAATAAAAGACTTAAAAATTATTCAGACGCTTTTGACTTATTTTCAGTTTTTTCCATATCTGCTTTCAAATTGGAAAGAACATCCATATCGCCAAGAGTTGTTTTTTCAATACTGTCTTTAACTTTTTTAGCAGATTTTTTAGCATCATCTCCTGAAGATTTCTTTTCAGGAGTTGAAACTACATGATCAGCAGCAGTAACTTCTTCGTTTATTTTGCTGTGTGATACAATGATCTTTTTGCCTTCTTTGTTAAATTCAAGTATTTTAAAATCCAATACTTCTTCTGCTTTAGCACTAGTTCCATCAGTTTTAATCAAGTGACGGGTTGGAGCAAATGCTTCTACACCGTATGGCATTGAAACGATAGCACCTTTTTCCATTACATTGATGATAGTTCCTTGGTGGATAGAGTCAACAGTAAAGATTGTTTCAAACACATCCCATGGATTTTCTTCCAATTGTTTGTGTCCTAAACTTAATCTGCGGTTTTCACCATCAATTTCTAAAACTACAACATCGATAGGATCTCCAATTTTGGTGAATTCTGATGGATGTTTGATTTTTTTAGACCAAGAAAGGTCAGAAATATGAATTAAACCATCAACACCTTCTTCTAATTCAACAAAAATACCGAAGTTGGTAAAGTTGCGAACTGTAGCAGTGTGCTTAGTTCCTTTAGCGTATTTATCTAATACTACAGACCAAGGATCAGGAATTAATTGTTTGATACCTAATGACATTTTACGTTCTTCACGATCAAGTGTTAATACCTGAGCTTCTACTTCAGCACCCACTTTCAAGAAATCATGAGCAGTACGTAAATGTTGGCTCCAGCTCATTTCTGATACGTGGATCAATCCTTCAACACCTGGAGCAATTTCTACAAAAGCACCATAATCAGCAATAACAACTACTTTACCTTTAACTTTATCACCAATAGCTAGATCAGCTTTTAATGAATCCCAAGGATGAGCAGAAAGTTGTTTTAAACCTAATGCAATACGTTTTTTCTCATTATCAAAATCAAGGATAACAACATTGATTTTTTGATCTAATTTAACGATTTCTTCAGGGTGGTTAATACGGCCCCAAGCAAGGTCAGTAATGTGGATTAATCCATCAACACCACCTAAATCAATAAATACACCATAAGAAGTAATGTTTTTAACAGTACCTTCTAATACCTGTCCTTTTTCAAGTTTAGATATGATCTCTTTTTTCTGAACTTCTAATTCAGCTTCGATAAGTGCTTTATGAGATACAACAACGTTTTTAAATTCATTGTTGATTTTCACAACTTTGAATTCCATTGTTTTTCCAACATAAACATCGTAATCACGGATTGGTTTCACATCAATTTGTGAACCTGGTAAAAATGCTTCAATACCAAATACATCAGCAATTAAACCACCTTTAGTACGGCATTTAACATATCCTTGAATGATCTCACCAGTTTCCAATGCTGTATTAACTCTCTCCCACGATTTCATTGCACGTGCAGTTTTGTGAGAAAGGATCAACTGACCATTTTTATCTTCCTGGCTTTCTATATATACTTCTACTGTATCACCAATTTTCAAATCAGGATTGTAACGGAATTCAGTTAACTGAACAACACCATCTGATTTGTAACCGATATTTACAACAACTTCTTTGCTGTTTTTTGCAACTACTTTACCGTCAATAATTTCGTTTGCTGCAATTGATTTAAGAGTTTTTTCATACACAGATTCTAGCTTTTCACGCTCTTCTTTTGTGTAACCTTCTTGTTTTTTACCAACTGCGTTCCAGTCGAAATTTTCTAACTCCACAGGAGCTGTTAATGTTTCTGCCATTGTATTCTTTGTTTTTGTATCCAATTTTAATTTTAAATAAAATTGAAGAGGTTAGTACTATAATAATGTTCTCCTTTAATTATTTTGGAGAATACAAAAGTACGGATTTATACTTTACGGAGGATGAAATTTTTATTTTGTTGAAAAGTTTAGGAGGAGAGGGACGAATTGGTAAGGAACGTCTTTTTTAGAAACCGTACGGTGTAAGTCTTTGATTTTTACCTAATTATGATGTATTTCTGAAATCTTTGTTCGTATTCGTTGGTTGAAAAAAAAATATTTT
>JAIOQD010000046.1 GCA_021413595.1 Bacteroidota bacterium
TGATCAATCCTACCTGTGCATAAACATCATTGGAAAGCCCCATCACTTTTAAAAGCATGAATGCCCCAAATATTCCCGGAGGAATAGAAAGAAGCACTGCAAACGGTAGCAAAAAGCTTTCATATTGTGCAGCAAGAATTAAATAAACAAATAGTAATACCACCAGAAATATATAGAGTGCTTCATTTCCTCTTTTTGCTTCATCATACGAAAGCCCTTGCCATGCAATATCATAGCCTTTCGGTAAAGATAGCTTTGCAACTTCCTGTATTGCCTTTAGAGCATCACCTGAGGAGTAACCCTGAGCCGGTACTCCATTAATTAAAGAGGAGTTGTATAAATTGTATCGGGATATTTCATTGGGTCCCTGAGTCTTCTTCATGGTCATGAATGAAGAATAGGGAACCATTTCGCCCATGTCGTTTTTTACAAACAAATTCAAAATATCCGATGGTTTCTTTCTGTATTCAGGTCCAGCTTGTGTATATACTTTATAATAACTGTTGAATCGTATAAAGCCCTGTTCGTATGTACTTCCAATTAAAATATTGAGGTTTTCCATCGCCTTCCCGATAGAAACTCCCTTTTGCATGGCTCGAGCATTATCTATAATCAATTCGTATTGAGGGTACTTAGCCGAGTATGATGCAAATAGTCCTGACAGCTCTTTTCTTTTTCCTAAAGCATCTAAAAAATCGCTATTCACTTTATCAAATTCCTGATAATCAACATCACTGCTCTTGTCCAATAAACGCAGTGCAAAACCATCAGAAGAACCATAACCAGGTACAGCAGGTGGTTCAAAGTATTCAACAACAGCTGGTAGGTCTTTTGATTTTTCTTCCAACTCTTCAATTATTTGCTTTGAGGAGAGTTCCCGATCCGACCAATCTTTTAAGTTAATAAGACAGGTACCTGCATTTGAGCCTCTTCCTTCCGAAAGAATTTCATATCCTGCAAGAGAAGTAACAGATTGAACTCCATCCACTTCCTTTGCAATATGTTGAAGTTTTCTGGATATTTCATTTGTTCTTTCAAGTGTAGTTCCCGGAGGTGTTTGAATTATAGCATAAATTTGTCCTTGATCTTCATTGGGAATGAATCCTGAAGGAAGAATTTTGTTTATGCCCATAATACCTAAAACAAATGCAAGCAGCATACCATAGGTAACAATTTTACGATTAACTATTAGTTTGAGCAGTCCTACATATTTTACTGTAATTCTCTCGAAGCCTCTGTTAAACCAGTTAATAAATATGCTTACAGGTGTTTTTCTTTTGGGCTTACCATGTGTGTTTTTCAATAATATTGCACAAAGCACAGGTGTAAGTGTGAGAGCAACGAAACCCGAAATCACGATGGCACTGGCCATGGTTATTGAAAATTGGCGATAAAGGATACCTACTGGCCCTGTCATAAATGCAACAGGAACAAATACAGCGGTCATTACTAAAGTGATTGCTATAATAGCGCCACTTATTTCTCCAACCACTTTTTTTACCGCTTGAAATGGCGATAAATTATCTTCCTCCATTTTAACATGCACAGCTTCCACCACTACTATGGCATTATCTACCACAATACCAATAGCTAAAACCAAAGCAAACAAGGTTATCAGGTTTATGCTTAAGCCGAACATTTGCATGCATAAAAAAGCTCCAATAAGCGATACCGGAACAGCTAGGATAGGAATAAGTGTAGAACGCCAATCTCCAAGAAAAATAAATACAACAAGTGCAACAAGAATAAAAGCTTCCAGTAATGTATGTAGTACTTTTTCTATTGAGGCATTCACAAATTTGGAAACATCGTAATTGATTTCATAATCCATTCCCGGAGGAAAATCCTTCTTTAATAGTTCCAGTTTTACTTTTACATCCTCAATCACCTTATTGGCATTAGAACCGGAATTTTGTTTTAGTACGATCGAGGCAGAAGGCTGTCCGTCTTTGTTTGAGTAAATATCAACGAATTCACTGCCTGCCTCCACACCGGCAATATCTCCTAATTTTATTACCTCACCTAAAGGATTAGCGCGGATGATGATATCCTTATACTCCTCCGGCTTATTATACCAACCTTTATAGGAAAGAACATATTCTTGTGCTTGCGCAGTTATCCCGGAACTCATACCCACTCTTCCGGGTCTTCCAAGAACACTTTGCTCATCAATGGCTTGCATCACTTCCTCCGTAGAGATATTATATGCCCTCATTCTATCTGGTTTTAACCAAATGCGAATAGCAAAAGAACGACTACCCACCGCTTCAGCTCTACCCATTCCGCTAATCCTTTTTACTTCAGGTAAAATATAGGTATTGGCATAATTGAATAAAAATTTCTCATCAGCATTTTTTTCAGTACTAAAAAGATTTATGTACATCAACATACTTGGTTGTATCGGAGTAATGATCACACCCTCTCTTTGCACTAATGGTGGGAGATTTGCCATTACCTGATCAATCCTTGTTTTAACTCTTATTGCTGCAATAGTAGGGTCAGTTCCCGGCTCGAATATTATATCAATACCAGCTTCGCTTGCACTACTTGCCGTTGATAGCATATATTGCATGCCTTGAACACCATTGATTGCTTTTTCTAAAATAGTTAAGGTTGATTTAACCAAAACCTCTGCATTTGACCCCGGAAATTCAATAAAAATACTTACCCTCGGAGGGGCAATATCCGGGAATTGTGCTACTGGACTTGTATTCATAGCAATTAATCCAAGGAAAATTATTCCGAGGGACAGAACTATTGATAATACAGGTCTTTGAATGAATTTATAAAACATATTTTTTTAGTTTAAATTTTTATCTATTCAGCATGTAAATGATTTATTTCACTTAATACCTTCTGTGGATTTACAAAATCATAGTGTATTTGCTCTTTGTTTTTTACTTTACGCAAACCTTCAAGAAGGATCTTGTCCTTTACGGTCAAGCCTTCAGTAACTACATATAAATGTGGCATCTCCTCACCAACAGTAATTTGTCTCGACTGCACTATATTATTTTCATCTATTACAAAAACAAATTTCTTATCAAGGATATCAAATGTTGACTTTTGAGGGATAATTAGTGCATTTTTCAAAGAAATAGGCATTTGAATATTTCCTGTTTCTCCGTGTCTTAATATTCCTTTTGGATTGCGAAATGTTGCCCTAAATGCAATATTTCCTGTTTCATTATTAAAATCAGCCTCAATGGTTTCTATTATTCCTAGGCCTTCAAACAGCTTATTATTTGCCATTTTTAATTTTACTTTTTGAAGACTATCCGACTTTGCTTTAGTGATATAATCCAAGTATTCTGCTTCAGGTACATTAAAATAAACCCACATTTTACTGTTATCAGAAAGCGTGGTAAGAAGCTCTCCCTCGTCAACAAGACTTCCCAATCGAACATTAAAGAGACCCATCATGCCATCAAATGGTGCGCGAATTTCGGTAAAACCTAAATGCGCCTGCGCCAAAGAAAGCTCTGCTTTTGTTTTATCAAGATGCGCTTTGGCCAAGGCCAATTCTTTTAGAGATACAATATTGCTATCGGCAAGACTTTTTGTATTTTGATATTCAATTTCTACAAAATCAGCTTCGGCTTGTGCCTTATACGTTTCAGCCTGGTATAACAAAGGCATGATCTGAAACATTAGCTGTCCTTTTTTTACAAACTGTCCTTCATCTACATAAATGTTTTGTAAAAAGCCTCTCTCTTGTGATTTTAATTCGATATGACTAATGGCATGGATTTGAGATACAAACTCATGCAAAACAAACGTATCCTTTTGGATTGGACTGGTAACAAGAAATTTACCTTCCTCTTCCTTTTCATGTTTTTCATTTTTACAACTCGTGTAAATGAATACGGTTGCTACACTAAGAAGAATTAATATTCTCTTCATAATAATTTTGATTTAAAT
>JAIOQD010000018.1 GCA_021413595.1 Bacteroidota bacterium
ATTAGTGTTTACATTATTCATTAAGCGCCTAATTCAATAATATATATTGAAAAAAAAACATTTAAACAATTTTGTATTAATTGAAAATCCGGGAAAACACTAATAATACCAATACCTAATTCCAATTAGTCTAATTTCATATTTGCAAACCACCTCCACAATTTCTCGACAGACTCAAAATGAACCACGCACAAAGTTCATTTCGCCTGTCGAGAATTGCGCAAGAATTTAATTATTGTTTAGAGACGATACAGCCATTGTTTATTAATCAAACTCAGGTTATTATGTAAGTAAAAGAATAATCACATTTAATTGTATTGCAGTTTGAGAATAAAATCTTATCATTAGATAATAATAAAATAGTTGTAGTTTAGGAAATGATTAGTTTTGTTCAAAGTTATTTCTAAAAATTAAGTTAATGGAAAACTAATATTCAATATATGAAATTATTAATTGTAATTCCTGCTTTGAATGAAGAGCAAAGTATAAATAATATAATACTTCGGACGGAAGCAGCAAAGGATTTTATATGTAAAAATAGTAAAGTCACTTCAATCGACATTATAGTTGTAAGTGATGGATCTACGGATAAAACTGTTGAAATTTCTAAATCACATTGTGATAAAATTGGTCTTATTGTTTTTGAAAAGAATCGAGGATATGGAGCTGCAATTAAGGAAGGTTGGGGAAGTGGAACAGAAGCCGACTTACTAGCTTTTATTGATGCTGATGGAACCTGCGATCCATTGTTCTTTTCAGACCTTTGTAACCTTATAACCGAGAAAGGAGCCGATGTAGCTCTGGGTTCGAGGCTTAATAAAGAAAGTGAAATGCCAGTTATTAGAAGATTTGGCAATGCATTGTTTTCCATAATGCTTTCATTGGTAGCTAATAAACGAATTAAAGATACAGCAAGTGGTATGAGAGTAATACGGAAATCAGCTCTACATAAAATCATGCCTTTACCCGATGGACTTCATTTTACACCTGCAATGAGCGCACGAGCAATTTTAAGTGATGATTTAACAATTCTTGAAAAAGATATGCCTTACCTTGAACGTGAAGGTGAGTCGAAGCTAAGAATATGGAAAGATGGGAAACGATTTTTGTCGGTAATTTTAGAAAATATATTTTTATATATTCCACATAAAATATTCAACATTCTTGCTTTTTGTTCCATATTACTTGCAATTTTATTTATTGCTGTTCCTCTTTCATTTTATATAAGAAACTACTTTCTTCAAGAATGGATGATATACAGATTTATTATTTCTGCCCTTGCAGGTATAACCGGAACTATTTTGCTAAGTATTTCACACATGACAAAAAATGTTGTAAGCTTTACCCTGCGCCCAAATTCAAAACAAAAAAAAACTATCCTTTATTATATTTTTGAGCATTCAACAGCAATACTTATTGCTTTGCTTTGTTATTTTCTGGGTACTTTACTCGTATTTAATAGTATTTGGGACAGGATAACTACTGGTCTTACGACAGAACATTGGTCTCGATACATTTCAATGATTGTCCTATATATATCAGGTACTATTGTATTGCTTAGCTTTTTTACAAATAAAATTTTGCATCTGGTTAAAGATCGCCTTGCATATTTACAATCATTAAACCGTAAATAGACAGTAAGCATATTGCTGTAAGCTTGTTTGGTCTAAAACAACTGGTATTAGTGCCATTTGTGTAAAAAACGTCAACAGTTAAAAAAATTACAAACCAGCAATCGACCAAACTAAAAAGGCGTATGGCTTTTAAACCATATAGTCAATCGAACTGCTTATCTATAGTTTAACTAATGTACTGAAAACAATAAAAATTCAGGCTAATTTAACAATCTCTAAACCGCCCTTGCATTTGTAATTGAGGGTGTCCTTCTTTTAAACAAATAGTTCAAAATCAAAGAATATAGAAAAACCCATAAAGGCAAAGAGACTAAGACGTATCGATCTCCCTCACCAAAAATAATTGGAAGAGTAAGAAAAATATAAGAAATTAAAAAACATGAAATTATAATCAGACCAAGGTAATAACTCATGTTTTTTCTTTTATAAATGGAATAAACAGATATTAATATGGGAATGATAAAAATTATATGAATATAATAATACAGGCTATTTACAAATATCATGTATTGCGCAATTTCACCAGATGGAAATCCTCCTGGATATAAAAGGAAACACGGCACAGCCTTAATGTTAGCCTTCATGTTTTGAAAGTATAAACTAGCATATACCAATTTATTTTGAGCCACATAGGATAATTCCGCAGAAATTGGTAAATCTTTCATCTTTATCCGTGCTTCGTCTAAGCTAATACCATCTATTTGCGCAACTCCTTGAGCAAATAAATAGTAATTGAATCCAATTGAACCTATGGGAGAAAAAGAAAACGTATCGTACTTTGCTTTCATCAGCGTAAATTGAAGAAGCAATGGAATAATAATAAAGGCCAGAATTATGAAATTTTTAGGACCGTTTATGTATTTTTTTAAATAAAAACCCGGTAGTATAATGAATAGCATTAATAGTACAAGTAAATAAAAAAGAGGTTTAATAGTTGACAAAAGAACAAGAATAAATAAAGAACCATGAAAAAACTTTAACGTGTTTATTTTCATGGCATTCAATGAAATAAAATAGATCAGAAGAGATAAGAGAAAAAGAGTTGTCACTTCCGTAAGGGCATGAAAAGTCAATACAAGATAAGTTATATTCAAAGCTATAATCAAACTTCCTGCGAAGCTCAGAATTTTATTATTCGTAATTCGTTTTATTGACAAATAAATCAAATTAATAGATATTATCCAGAAAAGGAACTGCAACAACCAAAGGCCAACCACACCTGACACCTTGCAAACTATCAAAATAATCAGCGGATATAAAAAAGGTCTGATATTGGAATAACCTGTTTCGGCAAATTTATAAAATTCATTACTGGTAGAAAAATATGTCCAGGAATCTGGAGTTCTAGAAAATTGCTCCATACTAATTTGAATATTTAAATTAGTAAAAACAATAAAATATATAATAATCAATAAGTAGTTGAGCAAATATACATCTAAGTTATTTTTAAAATTATTGAGTATGTTATTTTTAAGATTATTCATAATTAAGTATGCATTATACTATTGCTATTAGTCTAACTCAGTATTATAATATTGATTGTTGGTGTGTACTTGAACTGTGTTTATTTTTAACCATTGGATACATCAGGTCAACATAATAGAATAGTATTTTAGAGCCCTTTCCAATATAAATTGGAGAACTATAGCAACATTTTACAGACAAATTAATGGCTAAAAAAATAGTAATCAGAAATATAATTATCAAGCATACAAACTACACTTAAAACAGAAGGACGAATATTAATTCTGGGATATTTTCTTTCAATAATAAAAGATGATAATGAATCTCTAAGAAAAAATGATGTTATACAAAATCATTCCATCACTTTCCTTAAATGATTTATTAAAATATCTTATTTAAACGGAGATAGAAAAGTGACCGCAAAGGACGATTTTTATATTAGAATTACTTCTTTTGCAATGCATCTACTTTATTTTTTTGAGCTAAATCATCTGCTTTAGTTTTTTCTCCCAAAGCCCAAGCAAGATTATTTTTTGAAAGTTGGTCATTTGGATTAACTTCTACCGCTTTTTGAAAATATTTAACGGCATCGTCATATTGCAGCTTTGACATATAGGCCACTCCAATATTAATTAAAGCAGCTGCATTTTTAGGTTCTGTTACAAGAATTTTATTCCAAGATTCGATACTTTTATCGTACTCTTGAAGTTTTAAATAATTGAGTCCTTTGCCAAGATAATAAAAAGATGTTCTATCTTTTTCTGGAGTTTTGTCTAATTCCTTAATTATCTCCAACAATTTATTTTGTTCAGTTTTAGCCCAATTAAAATTGTTTTTCGCCAATAAAAAAGTACTATCAAGTTTTACAGCTACTTCACCAAAATGAATCCCTTCTTTATAATTTCAGATTATTGTATATGCAAATCCCAAATTACTATATGCAATAGCACTTTCAGGATTTAATGCGATCGCCTTAGTTAAAGGCTCTATCGCTTTCCCCGCAGCCCCTGAATTTATATAAGCATTAGAAAGGTTAAGCAAATTACTAAAAGTAGGATTGGAATTAGCTGCATTTTCATAACCTGCAACATCAATCTGCTGTGTTTGATTAGCAGTTGGCTCTATTGTTGAACTTGAGTTACCGGCAGTTTTGTAAAAAATATAAGCAATAGGCAACAATAACAAAACTACAATTACAATAGTTCTAATTGTTTTACTTTGTTTTTCATCAATAGGGGCATTTTCACCATTTTCTTCCTGAACAATATCTAAAGTATCATCTGAATCAAAGAGATTATTTTCGGATCTTTCTTCCTGACTGTGTTCTTTATTGGTAGAATTAATATCTGGCGTTTGGTTTGAGTCAACTAAATCGTTCTCTTTTTTCTCTTCATTATTAGTATTCATGCTCTGCCTATTTATTTTTTATTTTAAATTAATACTAATTCAAATCATAAAAAGATTCAAATAAAATTTCAGTTCAAATTTAATACAAATAATTAAATATTTGGATATTATTTTCAATCAAATAAAAATTCACGTTTTTAATTCCTAAAACTAAATTGGAATTTTTACTACTTTTACAAATAAACCTAATTTTAAACATGATCAAACAATTATTTGAAAATTTACCTAAAGTTAAAACTTTAGTTTATTTCCTATTGCTAATTTCAGTTGTTACACTTGTCTATTCAAATCATTTTAACAACTCTTTCCATTTTGACGATTCTCATGCTATTGAGAATAATTTATTCATTCAGGATATTAAAAACATTCCACGTTTTTTCAAGGACGCAACTACTTTTAGTTCACTGCCAAGCAACCAATCATACCGGCCAATTGTGAGCACATCACTCGCATTCGACTATTGGCTAGGAAAAGGGTATAACATGTTTTATTTTCATCTTTCATCATTTATTATTTTTTTGTTACAGGGTATTTTGATGTTCTTTTTCATTTTCAAATTTTTTAATACCGCTTATAAAAACAACTGGAACTTTTATATTGCAGCAATTGCCGTTGCATGGTACCTTTTGCACCCTGCCAATGCCGAAACGATCAATTATGTTATCGCCCGATCGGATTTGCAATCCACGTTTTTTGTGGTGCTTGGCTTTCCTTTATTTTTTGTGCCGCATTATATTTATTTATTGACCACTTAACCCCTAAAACATGGGAATCGGGAGGTTCGTCCACTTTCAATTACTTGATCACTCAACCGTTTGTAATTGCTCATTATTTTTCTACTTTCTTCTTCCCTTTCGGTTTAAGTGCCGATAGTGATTGGGAACCGCTGCAAAGTATTTGGAACATCCGTTTTTTTATAGGTTGTGGATTTATTTTTTTAATGATATATATTTCATTCCTTTTCTCTAAAGATGAGCGCCTTCGACCAATAAGCTATGGTATCCTTTGGTTTTTTTTAGCACTTGTCCCTTCTTCAAGCGTAATTCCTTTTGCGGAGGTATTAAATGACCACCGTATTTTTTTTCCTTATGTAGGGCTTGTAATAAGTGTATGCTGGGCATTTGGTTTATTGTTAATGAAATATAAAAAACGCCTGGAAAAACTACCTTTTAGCTATGATATAATGGCTGTTTTTATTGTAATGGTGGTACTTATTGGATACGCCTTTGGAACTTACGAACGTAATAACGTATGGAAAACTGAAGAGAGTTTATGGTATGATGTAACTATTAAAAGCCCAAAAAATGCCCGTGGATTAATGAATTACGGACTTAGTAGGATGGGAAAAGGTGATTACGTGGAAGCTGAAAAATGTTTTACCAAAGCCATAGCTATGTGGCCCTATTACTACTCTTTACACATTAACATGGGCGTTTTGAAAAATGCTACCGGGGATAAAATTAGTGCAGAAAATTATTTTAAAAGTGCTACTCAATATGGAGGAAATACTCCGGATACCTGGTTTTTTTATGGCAATTTTTTGTGCGGTCAATTACGTTATGCAGAAGCGATACCTATGTTAGAAAAATGTATCGAGCTTTCCCCTGCTAGTATTGGCGCTCGCAGCATATTGATGAAAGCATATAACGATACCGGAAATTGGAGTAAATTAAAAGATATTGCTCTGGGTACTTTACAAATAATACCCAACAACCCTGAAGCATTGCAATATTTGGAAGCCAGCAAAAATCAAAAAGGAAAAATTGAAATGACTGAAGAAGAAGTAAAGAAAGATCCTTCGGCAGAAAAATACTTTGATTTAAGTTTAATGTATTATCAGGCAGGTAAGTACGAACAATGCGTTAATGCCGGTTTGGAAGCGGTAAAACTAAAACCTGACTATGCAGATGCTTATAACAATATGGGCTCGGCATATACCCTAATGAAACAATACGACAAAGGAATTGCTGCCTGTCAAAAAGCAATAGAAATCAAACCTGATTTTCAGTTGGCAAAAAACAACCTTGCTGATGCTTTAAATCAGCGTGATAAAACTTCAAAAATTGAAACTGTTGCTAATGAATCACCATCAGCAGGAAGCCAGATGGATTTAAGTTTATCCTATTATCAACAAGGCGAATATGAAAAAAGTATTGTAGCATGTAAAAAAGCATTAGAATTTCAACCTGAATATGCTAGCGCTTACAGCAATATGGGTGCGGCTTATAACATGTTAAAACAATGGGATAAAGCCATTGAGGCTTGTACCAAAGCCTTACAAATTGATCCTGAACACAAATTAGCAAAAGGCAATTTGAATTGGGCAAAAGACGAAAAAGCGAAATCAAAAAAATAACCTGCCTTCACACTTTCTCGACTCTCGAAATGAACTGTGCGATGGTTATTTCGAGGCCTGTCGAGAAAGTATGTAAGCCACAGGGGCGATTAACGGATAGCTTCAAAATTATTTCAATAGTAATATGATAATCATTACAGGCATTACAGGCGGAATAGGAGATTTTTTATTCAATAAGTTTACACAAGCCGGAGAAAAAATTATTGGCACTTATCATGAAAACAAACCCGAAGGCAAAATTTTTGAAAACACCTATCAACTCGATATCACTGACTACAAGCAGGTAGAAAAATTTATTAAAACCGTAGAACCGGAATTAAAAAACACCACACTAATTAACTGTGCCGGCATTACGCAAAACTCATTTGCTCATAAATCAAATGTTAATGATTGGACACAGGTAATTAATGTAAATCTCAATGGAACATATCATTTGATACGTGCAACATTACCGGTAATGCGTGAACAAAATTTTGGACGCATCATTAATTTATCCTCAATAGTAGCACAAATTGGAGTAATGGGAACCAGCGCCTACGCTGCATCCAAAGCAGGATTAAACGGAATGATTAAAAGTATTGCCTTGGAAAATGCTCAAAAAAATATTACCATTAATAATATTAATTTAGGTTATTTTAAAGTAGGAATGATAAACTCTGTACCTAAAGAAATACAAGAAAAAATACGATCAAAAATTGCTTACAACGAATTTGGCAATCCTGAAAATATTTTCAACACGATACAATACATTCGCCAAACGCCATATCTAACAGGCTCCTGCATTGATTTGAACGGAGGCTTGGTTTAAGAAGCCCCTCCAACCCTCTCAGAAGGGGAGGCGAACTACCCTTAAAATTTTCTGTTGATAGGCTTGTGTGTTGCCCATCTCCCTAAGGGATGGCAGGGATGAGCGTCCTCTTTTTATTGCGGAAGTATATCTTCCATTTTTTTATTTCCGAATTCAATATACCTGTATGTTAAAAAGGAAAGCAAAAATAAAAACATCGTATAAGTGATAATTCGCAATGGTGAATAATCTGCAATAAAAACCATACGCATATTCCCATGCCATAGGTATAAACTATAACACATCATTCCACACAGCTGCAACGATTTATTGGCAAATAAAAACTGTATTGGATTTGTTTTCATGTGCAAAAGCGATAACGTTAATAAACCAAACCCCAGCTGAAA
>JAIOQD010000019.1 GCA_021413595.1 Bacteroidota bacterium
ATCTGATTTAACCTCCTTTTGCCCAACATTATGTTGTGCACTAGAATCCCAAGGGTATTTACTATATGTTCCCAGTGTTGCATAAGTTAATCGCAATCCGCCTGGAAAACCTGAATAGTTGTTAGTTGTTAATAATCTAAATCCCGAAGCATTTCCTTCAAAGTTTTTCAAATCTAGCGCCTGACCTTCCGAGAGGTGACGATCAAGAAACGAACTATCTTTCAAAAAGAAATGTGCTATTGCTTTTTCACCAGAATGACCAAACGGTGGATTACCAATATCGTGAGCAAGACAAGCTGCATGAACAATATTTGCAAAATCCTCTGGAATGAATTTATCTCTCCTTTGGCTCAGACTGTTCCTAAAAAGTGATTTTTCTTTTTGTTTTAGTATGAAATTTCCAGCAAGCATGCCTAGTGATTTTCCGGAAGAGGCAACTTCAAGACTATGGGTCAATCTATTATGCACAAAATCACTATTTGGTATAGGAAACACTTGTGTCTTGTCTCCCATTCGACGAAACTGGGTTGAGAATAACACTCGATCGATATCTCTTTGAAATTCACTTCTTGCATCAGGGTCAGTTTTTTTGGTGGTTTTATCTCTAAATCTTCTGCTGTTAAGCAATTCAATCCATTCCATAATATATCCTACGATTAGTTGTGATTGGTTTCTAACGGACCAGAGTTAAGCTGGGTTGCAACGTTGATTTAAACAAACGATGAGTTGATGCAAAAATAAAGAATCAAATATGTTAGTTTAAGACTGTATCCGAAATTCTTAAATGAAATTGTACGATTTTTATGTCACTATATTTTCGATAAAGTTTCTGCCTTTATCAAATTTCCCATCCAATTCAGCCGCCTCAAAAATATTTGCTTTAATCGATTGTAATTTTATCCAATCACCAATATCTTTATCTAATTTCTTGTGATTTTTCTTAAAAATTAAATAATCAAGCCAGCATATCGATTCACGCACGTGTGTTTGAAGTTGAAGTTCTACCATTCTCTTTGGTACAATCTCAATCTGAAAATGAATTGCACGGTACGGATCATAATAAAACCCTCCCTTTGGTCTGTAATAGTAATTTCTACACCGTAAAACTTTATCAAAAAATATTTCCCAACATGAATGTCCGACTTTTAGAAGTGTGTTAAGATCGGGAGCTATTAATCTGAAGCGAACTAAATCCCATAGATCAAGTACATTACGTTGAACGGCATCACCATCTTTTATAATGAATAGCTTATCATCAATTGAGCTGTCTGATTTTATCCCGCCATAAAGTCGAACGTTAGAAGGGAGAAACTCATGTCTGAATGAGTCAAAAATATGCTTTGTCTTTTCAAAAAGCATGGATTTCTCCTCCTTATCCTTGGCAAACTGTGCCCAATCTTGTGGAATTCTAGAATAAAGGAATTCCAACTCTTGCACCGAAACAAAAAGACGTTTTGTTGATTTAAACGCATCTTCTTGCAATTGGGGGAGTTGGTCTAGTGTAGCAGAACCAACTGCTTCTATCCGCTTATGGAGTTGGATAAGTTCCAATTTTTCAGTTTCAGGTAATGAAGTCCATTGACTAAAGAAAAACGGATCCTGTTTTAATAAATACTTTATACATTCTTCGATCATTTAATTATCTCTATTAGAGTGAGCAATTATGAGTCAAGCAATTTATTCTCGATAAGTATCTTACCAATGGAAGGAATTGCAACGACGATTGTAGTACGTTCACCAATTTGTTCCAATCGAATCAATTTAGGCACGCTAAGAAGTCGTACACGATAAAGAAGTTCTTTTTCAGAGCCAATTGCATCTCGACCACTCATTATGACTATTCTTTGAAAAAGATCATCAACAGAGATTTCTTGTCGATGGAGAACCTTATAAATGATCTTCATTATTCCTTTTTGTGTGTGCGGAAGACTTTTAAATGTACTGATCACCTCTTCCTCCGTTGGCACATCATTGATGACTGGGTATTCAATTACTAATTTTGCTTGATTGTTAATTGTGCTAAGCTCTTTTTTAAAATCATCAGGTTTCTTAAATAATATCTTCCCATAATCTTCCTCATTTTTTTGAGCAGACATATGTTGTGACTCGAACTTACCAAACTTAAGAAATAATCCACATGAGAGAGTAAGCAATACCAATCCGACACTTAACAAGGGGATGTTTGCGTTTTCCAACAATACAATTTTGTACTGATTACCTTGGTTTGGGAGTTCTTTAACCATACTCAAAAAAATAAAAAGAAGTGAAGCAATAAGCATAATTACATAAAATTTCATGTCTTTGAGTATTTTTAAAACATCCTTCATGATACCTCCTTTGATATTTTAATCGTTCTTATAAATTGATCCACTAATGATGAGTTCAAACTTCTGACAAAATTTATATTATCATTTTCAAAATAAAATGGGCCAGCAATAGAATGATCTTCATTTGTGCTGGTATTAATTGCTAAAGATTGAATCGAATCTTTTGGAATGATTGGCTGATCATGAATATAGCTTTTTAAAATTACCAAGAATCGTTTACAAAGTTTACTTATAGCAATGATTCGCTCGGTGTTTGCAGGCAATTTATCATAGTTGTTCAACTTCCAAATATTGATAAGTTCAAAGAATTCACAATCAAAAAGGCCTCCAAATCCTTTCTTTATATCATAATAGTGAGATGAACCTGGGTTGAAACGTTTGTGGCTTCTAAATGGATCTTCGACAAATAAATCGACAAGTGTGATCAAATCCATAGAATTGATTTTGTTTATTGCAGTTTGAACACTGTTTTGATATAACGATAGATTACCCCACACATATCGAATTGAATTCAGAATAAACAATGATCCAATATGTGGTGAAGATTCTATAATCTCAGACTGCGGACAAAATATCAAGGACATATCATTAACGCACTCATTACAATTCAAATACCATTTAGATTCACAAAATTCCTGATTGAATGAGATACCTAACAGTACGAGATCGATATCCGATCGAGATGCAAGAAGTCCTGCTCCATATGAACCCCTGGCACAAACTGTATTCAAACTGGGATCTAAAAATGAAGAAGAAATATTCTTGATAATATTATCGTTGATCAATGTATTCTTTTTCGCAGCATTGTGAAAATGTTTCTCTCTTAATTCAAAATCAGAGTTTTGCGTTAAATATTTTAGATGTTGTAATTGAGGCTCTAACATTGAAAAACCGTATTCAGAATCATTATTTCTCATAAAAGAGGACAGAACATTAATGATCTTTTGAAATGAATGTTAATTCTCGGAAAATATTTCTCGTTTGTGTTTCATATTTTTTGTAAAATGGCTAACAGACTGAAACTAAACTATGTTACAGCGCCGGCTTGAACAACTAGTTAGGCTGCAACAATCTTATAGATTTTATAAAACTTGTGCCATTCTATTTATAGCATCGGAACAAAGACCCCACAAATCTTGCACTTCCTGAATATCGTATATTTTATCAGGGTGTTGTGTTGGGTTTCTAAAGGACAGCCGAATATTATCTAGGTGGTTTAAAAGTGTTTCATGTTTTTTAGCTTTATTTTTATTTTTTAAATCAGAAATCATTGGTCCCCACATTAAACTAACACGTTTATGTTTAACCAGTGTACAGTAAAATGATTTTAACACATCTTCGGTTGCTCTCATCAAATGAAAAGCTGCTGCAGTAGGTCGTTCAAAAGCGATACACATTCCGGCTTCAGTTAAGTCATATCTGGCAATATCGGATAATTTGGAATAACAACCTTGGCTTAAAAGGCTCGAAATATCTTTGATTAGTTTTTGGATATCCAATCGTTTTGAGGTCGTTACAAACGCTTCAACACCACCTAATTCAGCGAAAAGGGTGTCACGTATCTTAGTGATTTTGGCACTCAAATTGGTAGATTGTTCTTCAGTTAACCTAGCATCTACGGGTAATTTTTTTAATTCAATTAAATATTTTTGTAAATCATATGATGCTCGTTCAGTAACTGTAAGACCAAGCATTTTTAAGTAATTAAAATAAGACTCAATATTACCAATAATCCAACTGTCCCCATGGATCTGACTACCTTCTTTAACATCTTGAAGAAATCTTACAGCTGTCCCAAAAAAAACATACTGATCAATTGATTGTGATTTCATTTTGGATACTCCTAATACTTATATATTTATTAACGCAACCTAACTAATTGTTAAGCTGTTTGGAACAACTTTGTAATTAAATTCATTACAAAAATTGTTCTACACATTCTATCATGCATACACTGTTAATGAGTAAAACATTGTTTTATTCCGCACATAGTAATCCAATTTGACTACAACAGCAATCTTCAAATCTTTGCACTATTGTTTCCCGGTTTGTGGGAGCCTCGCGCGTTGCCGTTCTTTAGTAATGCCAATATCTGCCGCCACATCAGCGCGACAAAGAATGGAGCGGCGAGATAGCTCAGTCGCTTCCACAGACTTGTCCCTTCTACAAGAAAATCCTGGATCAAGTAAGGGAGGAGAAGCAAAAAGATGGAAGTTGAAATGACAGCGAGTACAATAGATACACGCTTATTGTTCATACCCTTTTTTCCCCCTGATTGTGCAGCTGTAGTATAATTGAGGCATTCGATTCCAACGGCAAATTGGAATTTGCCTCTTTGCCTACATATATCCGTAAAAAATCGAAAACGGACAGACAAAATGAAAAAAAGTGTATTTTTTTATTTTATTTTAAAAAGTGGTGAATTTGAGGGAATTTAGAGGGTTGCAGAGGAAAAAAAATATCGTAAATCTCAAATCATTGTCATTGCGAGACGTTTTTTGTCGAAGCAATCTTGCTCTTTACATTCAAGTTCCCAGATTGCTTCGGTCGCGCTCTCGCAAAGAGACGATTTTGTCTTATGGATTCCCGACAAGAGCATTCGGGAATGACAAGATCCGATTTCGTCATGCTGACGTCTGGAAGGAATTTTTTTCTTCAAATTCGCAGATTGCTTCGGTCGCTCCGCTCCCTCGCAATGATAATTATCTCTATTTCTTGCGGGAGTATTGAATGCTCCATTGAATGTTCCATGTCTTTCCACTGTCGGCAGAGGACATCCAATCCCAGGCAAATTTCTCTTTTGTGATATCGCGGAAGATCATTTTTCCTTTCTGCAGTTTTCCATTCTTCAAAAATTCCTGCTCAAAGAATCGGTTCGCACCATCGGCGCCGCCGGTGAAGGGGAGATATGCATTTTGATTATCCACCCAGGTTTGTTTCCATGTTCCGGTCCGGTTATCTAGAATGGAAATGCTTTGTCCTTTATATCCTTTTGATTGTCCGGTCAGTCCGGCAAAGTTCTCCGTGATCACTTTTCCGTCAAGAATTTTCGTAACGCTGTTCTTTCCGTACGCAGTGGAACCGTCAGGGTCTTTCCATGTCAGGTCCCATTCGCCGACCCAAAAATCGAACAGTGTTGAATCCTGCCGAACG
>JAIOQD010000124.1 GCA_021413595.1 Bacteroidota bacterium
CGCTTTACATTCAAATGAAAAACAAGAAGTATCGTGTTAGTCGCGCTACGCTTTATAACACAATAGAATTACTTCTTAATTGTAGTTTAGTGACCAAGCATCAGTTTGGAAAAAATTTAGCACAATTTGAAAAATCATACGAGTTCAAACAGCACGATCATTTAATTTGTCAGGATTGTGAAAAAGTGTTTGAATTTTGTGATCCACGATTACAGCAAATACAAGAAACAGCCGGTGATATTTTGGGATTCAAGATCGATCACCATTCTCTTAATTTATTTGGCAAATGTTGTAAGCTTGCGAAAAACGGAACGTGTGAGAATAAAAAGTTAAACGACAAAAAACTTTCGTCTCAATCCTTTTCATCAGAAGGAGAATAGGCTTGAGAAGAATAAATTCAATTTTAAAAAAATGCAGATTTGAAAATATTTTTTTCTAATTTTCAGATTAACAAATTAACTTATGATATTCGAATACAAATCAAACAAGCTAAAAAACGTCAACCAGTATCTTCTCTTTGGTGAACTCATCGATAGAAATCAGGCAAAAGACCTGCTGACAGAAATTGAGGCTACTATAGCTAAAGGTGAAAACAAAATTCTACTCAATCTTCAGGAATTAAAATATATTAATAGCAGTGGGTTAAATGTATTCATAAATATTCTTACCAAGGCTCGCAAAGACTCAGGAGAGGTGGCTATTTGCTGCGTAAATAAAAAAATCACTGAACTATTGGTAATTACCAAGCTTGACAGTATTTTCAATGTTAGTGAAAATGAAGAAATAGCTATTGAGAGCTTGAATAAATAGCCAATTTTTCAATTTAACAATTCAGCAGTAAGTAATTAAGCACTAAACAATTAAAACAATTTTTCATTTTAATAGAAGGCAATTTTAAAAACATAAATTCGTAACCTGTTCTTCTTTGAAGAATTCGTTAAAATTCGTAATTCGCAGCATAATGAAAGTAGATGTATTATTAGGTCTTCAATGGGGAGACGAAGGGAAAGGAAAAATTGTAGATGTATTAACACCGAAATATGATATTATCGGGCGTTTCCAAGGCGGACCAAATGCAGGACATACCCTGGAGTTTAATGGTATTAAGCATGTGCTTCATACTATACCTTCCGGTATTTTTCACGACAAAAAAATAAACGTTGTTGGTAACGGTGTAGTGATCGACCCAGTCATTTTCAAAAAAGAAATTGATGCGTTGATAAAACTGAATGTTGATGTAAAATCAAAATTAGTGATCTCTAAACGTGCTCATTTAATTTTACCGACACACCGCCTTCTGGATGCAGCATCTGAAGCAAGCAAAGGCAAGGAGAAAATCGGATCTACCCTTAAAGGTATTGGACCAACTTACATGGACAAAACAGGTCGTAACGGTTTGCGTATAGGTGATATCGACAGTCCTGATTTTAAAAATAAATACAATGCCTTGGTTGAAAAGCATAAACAATTATTGAATTTCCATAATTATCAATACAATCTTACTGAGCTTGAACCAGCTTGGTTTGAAGGCATTGAAGTTTTAAAAAGTTTAAAACGAGTGGAAAGCGAACATTATATTGATGAAGCATTAAAAAATAACAAAGCGATATTGGCTGAAGGAGCACAAGGATCTTTATTAGATATTGATTTTGGTTCATACCCGTTTGTAACATCATCAAACACTATATGTGCAGGTGCTTGTACAGGTTTAGGAATTGCACCTAATAAAATTGGAAATGTAATTGGTATTTTTAAAGCATACTGCACACGTGTGGGCAGCGGGCCTTTCCCAACCGAACTAAACGATGAAGTAGGTGAGCAGATAAGAAAAACAGGCAATGAATATGGCTCTACTACCGGTCGTCCGAGACGAACAGGATGGTTGGATTTGCCTGCACTTAAATATGCTATTATGATAAATGGCGTTACTGAATTAATGATGATGAAAGCCGATATCTTAAGTGGTTTTGAAACTATAAAAGTGTGTACGCATTACAATTATCAAGGTGAAAAAATTAATTATCTGCCTTATGATTATTCTCCTGAATTACTTTCACCAGTTTACAAAGAATTAAAAGGCTGGAACCAGGATCTAACAGGACTTAACAGCCCTGACCAAATGCCTGAACAATTAAATGAATACATTGCATTTATTGAGCGTGAAGCTGGTGTTCCAATTTCAATTGTTTCTGTCGGCCCTGACCGTACTCAAACATTGATGCGCGCAAAAAACAGCCCTACTCCTGCCCTACCTTAATACCTCTCCTATTAACCTCCTCTCTTAAAGAGAGGAGGCGAGATGTAAAAAAAATAAATGAAAAAGATAAAGGCTAAAGCATGCATAAACCAGTCCTCTCTCCTTTGGAGAGGGTTAAGGAGAAGTATTTTATTTTTTTTATTTTTCATTCCATTCTACTCCTATTCTCAAAAACAAGTTGAAATTCTTAATGCAGGTTCTTTAAAAGTTGCAAGTAATATAGCAGCGGGTGCTAAACGATTGATTGGTGACGTGCAATTTAAACATGAGAATACATTAATGTTTTGCGACAGTGCGTATTTTTACTCAGATAATTCATTGGATGCTTTCGGACATGTACGTATCCAGGAAAATGATGGTATTAACTTGTATGGTGATCTATTGAAATACAGTGGTAATACAAAAATAGCGGTATTAACAAGAAATGTAATTATTAACAAAGGTGATATGCAACTCACTACTGATATATTGAATTATGACATTGCAACCGGCATTGGATATTACACCACGCCAGCCAGAATCGTTAATAAAGACAATATACTTACAAGTGACCGTGGCTCATTTCATTCAAAAACAAACGATTTTAATTTCAAAAAAAATGTAGTACTTACCAATCCGCAATTTGTAATTAATTGCGATACGATGCGCTATAATACATTATCAAAAGTTACTTATTTCCTAGGGCCTACCACCATCAAGGGCAAAGAGAACCTAATCTATTGTGAAGACGGATGGTATGATACCAATAACGATCTGTCCCGTTTTAATAAAAATGCATACATCATCAGCAAAGAACAAAAAATGATCGGTGATAGTATTTACTATGATCGCAAACAAGGTATTGGTAGGGCATTTAGTAATATTCAGATCATTGATACTACACAAAATCTTACGATCAAAGGAGATTATGCTATTCATTATGAACTGAATGACTTTTCGTTTGTTACCGGGAGAGCCTTGCTAACTCAGATGTATGAAAAAGACACCTTGTATTTACATGCTGATACCTTGAAAGTAACGAGCACTAATTCTAACAAATCACGTATTCAACCAAAGGCTACAATTAAAGAAACAAAAGGCAAAGGCAAAGAATCAAAAAATAAAAAACAAAAAGCAAAAGAGACTGAACAGCCCGAAATTAAAGAAATTGCAGGGGCTACTGATTCAATTTCAAGTGGCAAACAATTATTTGCATATCATAAAGTGAAATTTTTTAAAAATGACCTGCAAGGGAAATGCGATTCACTATCCTACACCACAATGGATTCTACTATGAAATTATACGGGAGACCTATAATTTGGTCGGAAGAAAATCAATTGACAGCTGACAGCATGAAAATACAAACAGGAAATAAATCAATACAATCAATTGAATTAAAAAGTAGCGGGTTTATTGTATCCATGGAGGATAGCATACATTACAATCAAATACGAGGTAAATACATGAAAGGTTTTTTCAAGAAAAATGATCTATATCTTATTAAAGTGGAAGGCAACGGACAAACTATTTATTATGCAAAAGAAAAGGAAAGGATAAAAGCCGTAAATCGTGCTGATTGCACTAATTTAAATATTTATATGAAGGATAAAAAAATGCATCACATTACTTTTATCACAAAGCCGGAAGCGACTCTTTACCCTCTTGAACAAATAGATGTAAAAGAATTGAAGCTAAAAGATTTTAATTGGAGAGGGGCTGAAAAGCCACTTAAAGTGGAAGATATCTTTACCTGGTAGATTTAAAATTTGTTGAATGGTAAATGTTGGATGTTGAATTGTTTCGTTCATTTAGCATTAAAAACAAATTTAAGATAAAACATTATCCCAATCCTTCCAAACAACTTCGTACCCGCTATTTGTAATTAATGCAGCGATCTCTTCTGCACTTCTTTCATCCGATATTTCAAACTGCTCCAGTGATCCTGTATCAACGGCATATCCACCGGGATTAGTTTTTGAGCCGGCACTCATACTGGTAACACCCAATGGAATAATATTATTTCTGAATTTCTCCGACTCTCTTGTTGAAATAGATAGTTCAACTTCTTCATTCAGTAAACGATATGCACATATCAGTTGTAACAATTCTTTATCTGTTACAATTACATTGGGCTCAATGATCCCTTCCGCGGGGCGCATACGAGGGAATGAAATGGAATATTTAGTTTGCCAGTATTTTTTTTGTAAATAATCTAAATGCATCGCACAATAAAATGAATCCACACGCCAATCTTCCAAACCTAATAATATTCCTAAACCAATTTTGTGAATTCCTGCTTCTCCTATTCTATCAGGTGTTTCCAAACGATAATCAAAATTTGATTTTTTTCCTTTTGGATGGTAGGTTTTGTAAACTTCCTGATGGTACGTTTCCTGGTAAACTAAAACAGAATAAACTCCTGCTTCGTGCAATCGCCTGTATTCATCGGTTTCCAATGGTTGTACCTCAATGGAAATATTGGCAAATTGTGATCTTATGATTTCAATGGCTTTAAGAAAAAAATCAACGTGCACAATTTGATTGGCCTCACCTGTTACCAATAAAATATGGTTAAAGCCATGTTTTTTTATTTCTTCAACCTCCTTGATAATTTCTTTTTCGGAAAGTGTTTTACGTTTTACTTTATTATCAAAACTAAAACCACAGTAGGTACAAATATTATTACACTCGTTACTCAGATACATTGGAGCATACATTTGTATCGTTTTACCAAAACGTTTTTTAGTTAATTGATTACTCAGCTGTGCCATTTTTTCCAGATAGGGAACAGCCGCAGGGGAAATAAGTGCTTTAAAATCTTCAAGTGTTCTTCGGCCAGATGCAAGCGCTTTTTCTACATCCTGCGAAGTTTTATCGTAGATCGCCTTCTTAACTTCTTCCCAATTTTGTGAATTATATAACTCTTTAAAACTCATTTTTTTTTGATTTTAAAAATTATGCATCAATGCCGTTTATGATAAAGCTAAAAACCACGCACACAATCGACAAGCTCAGTGTGAATTCGTGAGATGGTCAGTCAGAGCTTGTCGAAGACTGTGCGCCAAGTAAATGTATTTCTAAACTAAAAAATATTTTGAACTATAATAAATTACAATACCCTTTTTTTTGAAAATTAATCCAAAAATGCAGTAAGCGGACTGCTTGCTTCCGCTCTGTTTCTAGGTGTTCCTAATTTTGCTTCATAAGCCAATCTACCTGCCTCCACTGCCATTTTAAATGCTCTTGCCATTTCAACTGGGTTTCCTGCTACTGCAATTGCTGTATTTACCAATACTGCATCAGCACCCAATTCCATAGCCTTTGCAGCATCGGAGGGGGCACCAATTCCTGCATCAATAATAACGGGAACTCTACTTTGCTCAATAATAATTTCCAAAAAATCAATTGTTTTCAATCCCTTATTACTTCCTATTGGAGAGCCGAGTGGCATAACAGCCGCTGTTCCAACATCTTCTAACCGTTTGCACAGCACAGGATCGGCATGAATGTAAGGTAACACAATAAAACCAAGTTTGGCAAGCTCTTCAGTAGCCTTTAATGTTTCGCTTGCATCGGGCATTAAATACCTTGGATCGGGATGAATCTCCAATTTTAACCAATTTGTTTCTAAAGCTTCGCGTGATAATTGTGCTGCCAAAACAGCTTCTTTAGCATTACGTGCACCGGAAGTATTAGGTAACAAATTTATGTGCTTGTGTTGCAAATGCGTTAACAAAAGATCGGTATCGGTTTCAAAATCTACGCGCTTCAATGCAACAGTTACCAATTCTGAACAAGATGCAAGAACAGCTTCTTCCATGAGTTTTGCAGAACCAAATTTTCCCGTCCCTAAAAAAAGACGAGATTGGAATTCCTTATTAGCAATTATTAATTTTTTCATGTAATAAACTTTATATTATTTATTTTCTGATGTCATCCCGAGCTTTTGCGAGGGATCTTGTTTTTATTTATGATACTGCTTTTGATCAGAAGATATTGCTTTGTAATTGACAAGATCCCTCTTGGCGAAAAGGCCAATCGGGATGACATTACTCCGAAAAACTACTTCCAGCAATCTTAGTTAATCTTAAGTTAATCTAACTGAATAAAATCCATCTTTATTTTTCTCCTGTCATCCCGAGCTTTTGCGAGGGATCTTGTTTTTATTTATGATACTGCTTTTGATCAGCAAGATCTCTCTTGGCTAAAAAGCCAATCGGGATGACATTTTAGACTTATGTCATTTTCTCCAATCCATTTTTTAATCCAATTGTATAAAATCAAAATTTGGATTTGCCACTTTTATCAAATTCTCTTTCTTCTTTCGGGACCATCCCTTTAATTCTTTCTCCCTTTTGATAGCTTCATCAATGCTTGTGAAATGTTCATAATACAACAAATGATAACAATGATATTTCCCTGCAAAAGTTTCTATTTTACCTTTCTTTTCATAATGCTCAAACAGCCTTCTTTTTAAATCATTTGTTACTCCAGTATAAAGAACGGTTTTGCCAGGATTTGTAATTAAATAAATACAATAGTTATAATTCCACATATCTCTTCATCTTAACAAGATCCCTCTTCAGCAAAAGGCGGAATCGGGATGACACCTGAGTATAATAATGAATTAAATGTTTGTACTAATTCTTTTTTATTTGAATGCTTTGTAATTGCTCCTGAAACGGCAATTCCGTAAACCCCGGTATTTAAAATTGAGGCAACATCATCAATTGATATTCCTCCAATTGCATAAATCGGAATTTGGTTTTTATTTTTTAAAACCTCATTCATTATATTTTTATACACATCCAAACCCAACACAGGGCTTAAATTTGTTTTTGTTAAAGTAAATCGAAAAGGCCCTAAACCAATATAATCGCAGCTTTCATCAATACGAATTAATACATCAGCTAAGGTGTTAGCTGTGCCTCCTATTATTTTATTGTCGCCCAATATAGCCCGTGCTTGTAATACAGGCATATCTTGTAATCCAAGATGAACACCATCGGCATTAATTTTTCTTGCCAATTCAACATTGTCATTTATGATAAAAGTCGCATTGTATTTTTCGCAAACATTTTTGACTTGTTCAGCAATAGAAGAAAATTCTTTTTCATCCGCATTTTTAAATCGCAATTGAACCCATTCACATCCTGCATCCAGGGTACTTTGAATATTTTCCAATTGCTCTTTAGCTGTCAAACCTTGCGATATGTATTGCAGTTTACTATACATGGTGAACTCCTAATAATGACGGACTGCTTGATAAAAACTGTTCCACATACTTTTTTGCATATCTGCAAGAGGTGATCAAATCGTTTCCTAATGCAAGATTTGCAGCAATGGCAGAAGACAACACGCAACCAGAGCCATGTTTAGGAAATATGTTTTGCTCCGTTGGAACTATTTTTTCAATTTTGTTTTTCATAAATAAATAATCTACCCCCGGCTCTTCTTCACTATGACCGCCTTTCAACAACACATTACAATAGTTGGATAACTCTTTTGCCGCATCCATTGGATTATCAATACCTGTAAGGAATTTTATTTCCTCTGTGTTTGGTGTAATCAGAAAACAATTATTCAGCACAGAAAACAATTTTTCCTTTTTAAAATTTTCATGAAACTCAAAACCGGCACTTGCTTTTATAATTGGATCCCATACGAATTGGATCTTGGATGTTGGATGTTGGCAATTTGAGATAACGCTTTCCAATGTTGCCAAATCTTTGATCAATCCGATTTTGATGACGGTAAAATCAAATTTTCGTT
>JAIOQD010000125.1 GCA_021413595.1 Bacteroidota bacterium
GCGGATTGGTTATTAAATTTACAGGAGAAGTAACATCTCGCCCCTATGTTAATATGACATTAAAAATGATGGAAGAATTCCGTGTTTATGGGCAATGGCACGACAATTTTATTTCGGTGAGTAAACAACAATATCATAAAAAAAGTGAGCCATATTATTTATTTGAGGTAGAAGCGGATTGGAGTTCCGCATCCTATTGGCATGCTATTGCAGCATTAGCAAAAGATGTTGATTTCACGATCAAAGGGCTTAAACATCCGAGCTCACAAGGCGATTCAATTGTGGGTGATATTTTCACTTTTTTTGGTGTAAAAACTGAGAAAATTGAGGATGGGATACATCTAACAAAAATAAAAAGCCATAAAGAACATTTTGGTTTTGATTTTTCTGATTGTCCGGATCTGGCACAAACATGTGCAGTAGCAGTAAGTGCTTTAAATATACCGGCTTTATTTAACGGTGTGCATACATTACGGATCAAAGAAACGGATCGGATCATTGCATTAAAAAATGAGTTAAATAAATTAGGAGTAGAAGTAGAAATTTTAAATGATAATTCAATAGAAATCAATCCACAACCAACTCTTCTTCCTCCTACCACCTCTATTGATACCTATGATGATCATCGTATGGCAATGGCATTTGCTGTATTAGCAATGAAGCTTGATTCAATTACTATTGACCAACCTGAAGTTGTAAAAAAATCCTATCCTGAATTTTGGAATGATCTAAAAAATGTTGGTTTTATAATTGAAGAAGAAGAAGCCCACCCCAACCCTCCCGAAGGGAGTGGGTACTAGCGCACAAGCTAAACAGTTGTGAGCATTTGGCTGGAATCTCCTCACTTTGAGGGAAGCTGGGAGGGGGTGTTATTTTATTGCAATCTCTGCTAAAACAGCATAATGGTCGGAAAGGTCTTTATTATCTTTGCTCCAATATTGTTGGAAAATTTTCACACATCGTTGAGTAAAATTAACTTTACACCCATTGTTTCGGCATAAAATATAATCTATAAGGTGGGGCTTGTCATTAGCATCACGGAGATCATTTTTCCCTCCACCTGAAGAAAACTGATTTTCTCCGGTAATTTCTCCATCTTCAACATCCATAGTAGAAAGCAATTGCTGATAAACAATTTCATCAGCTTTAGAAGTATTTAAATCACCCACAAAAAACTGGGGTACTCCGGCTTCAGCATAGGGTATCATTAATTGATTTTTAATTTCTTCATATTGGATTTGCCTGATTTTTTCACCTGTCATTTTTCTCCCATCAGCTGCCTGTAGATGGGTTCCAATGATTTGAACCTTGTGATCATTCTTAATTACGTCAACAAGTACAGCACCTTTAACAGCAAAACAATCAGAACCGCCACATACCGAAAAATAAATATCATCCACCACTTTTAAAGGAAGTTTACTAATGATAAAAACACCTGTACTTACTTTATAGAAATGCTTGTGTTTAGGACTGCCAGATTGATATGGGAATTTCTCTTTCAATCCATTCCAGATAATATTTCTTGCTTTGTTATCAAAAGCTTCCTGAAAAACAATAACATCAAAAGTCTGATTTTTTAATTGCTCAACAATTGCCAGAGCTCTTTTTATTTGCCCATTCTTAAATGCAATTCGCGGACGCATATACAAATTCCAAGTAAGAATGCTCAGTTTTTCTTTATCTGTGACAGTCTGTTCAGTTTGTGCTATAGCGGTGTTTAAACAAAACGAACAAATAAAAACAGAGAATAGCAAGAAAAAAAAATAATGTTTTAGCATCTGAAAAATGTTTAAATTTTAGGAAATATATTTTAATACGGAATATTTAATTTTTTATATATAAAACTTAAAAGCCACAAAGGACCAATCAATAAAAATTGCAAGTCCTTTAAAAACGATGGTTTTTTGCCTTCTATGTTATGTCCGATAAATTGTCCTACCCATGCAACTGCAAAAATCAAAATTGATATAAGCCATAAAGGAGGAGTTGCAAGCATTGCGAGGTAATAATTCCCAAGAAGTAAAATGACCGTAACCAATAGCATACCTATTGTTAAAGGAGTTGACAAAGTCGAATAATAAAACAAAGCAAAAAACATAAATAAAGTTCCAAAATTAACCGGAAAACTAAATTTATTAAATAATTCAGGAGTTGGA
>JAIOQD010000126.1 GCA_021413595.1 Bacteroidota bacterium
CCCGAATAAATTTATTGGGATCGAGCTTACGTTCTATCATTTTCATAGTAGAGTGGATCGTATATTTTTTTTCATTGGTATTAATTGTCATATAATCACCCAGTGCTTCAATCCAGAGTATTTCTTTCAAATTAATTTTAACCAGAATGCCATTACTCTTAATAAAAATATAATCTTCATTTGAAAAATCAGGAATTTGATGAGTATTCTCAAAAATCTCTTTTGCTTTTGTTATAGACTTAAAAAAACGATCCAATAAAATAGGCTTTAGCAGATAATCAACAACATTACATTCAAAAGCTTCGATGGCGTATTCTTTCCGGGATGTTGTTAAAATTGTTAATGGCGGTACTTTAAGACTTTTAACAAGGTCCAGACCTGTCATATCCGGCATTTCTATATCAAGCAGCATTAAATCAATCTTTTCAGTATTTAATACATTTAGTGCATCAGCACCTGAGCAACATGTTCCAACAAGGCTAATAAATTGAACCTGAGAAACTAAGTGCTTCATCGCATTTCTCGACATCTCATCATCATCTACAACTATGCAATTCATAAATTTTTATCAAGAATAAAAAATAAGTACTTAAAGAAGGAGCTTAATAAAGATACTAATTTTTTATTGTTATTTTTATTATTCCCGCAATCAACGGATTCAAAAAAATCAGAACCGATTAACAAATAAAATTTTAATTTAAAAATTTAATGCAATGTAATAAAATCAGCTACGGCATCTAAATAATTCCCAAAACCTAAGGTCTCGGGTATGGTACCATGTCCGGCATTTGGAATCCGGTGCGCCTCTTTATATACTCCATTATAATGACTATACACAATTGCACCATGCGTATCAATATTTATGAAATCGTCAACCTCACCATGGATCCAAAAGAAGGGTTGTTGCACCTTTTTAATCTCCTCAGCATTATTTATTTCTAGATCTGTAAAAAATGTGCCAGGCATTGCAAGACCTGATGCATCCTGCACCATCACTTCTGCAGAAGCAAAGGGAGCTTCCAGTAATAGTTTTGAAGGGTTCAGGCTATAGTTACCAGCACATAATTTAGTAGCCGGTGCAGAGCCAAGACTAAAACCATACATGATCAATCTATCATTCGTCAACCCTTTAATTTTAAGCCATTTTAAAGCAGCATCAACATCAGCATACAAACCACTTTCGGTGGGTTTCCCTTCTGACAAACCATACCCGCGATAGTCAATCATCATTATGCCAAAACGATTTTTTGTTTTTGTATTTGCAAGCAATTTAGCTCGTTCCCAGTAAAAATCCATGTGGTCTCTGTTTCCGTGACAATACATCATTACAGTATCTCTGGAAATGCTATCAATATTACCAATGTATATTGCGTAAATTTTTGTTGCATTTGATTCATCAGCGGCTTGTGATGATAGTGGAAAAATATGAATTAAACTATCAGGAATTTGATAGGATACATCCAAACGAAAATCTAAGTCACCAGTATAATTATCTAATTTGTATTCCGTAATTTTCACACCGGCCGGATTAAATAAATTATCATCCAAACGCAAGCAGCTTGTGAAGCCAAGTAGTGTAAGTGTTATAAAAAATATTTTTTTCATTGCAATTCGTTTTTATATCCCGGCAAAACAATTTTGTTGGTCGGTTGGTGATTCATTGAAATTAAAATTTGCGCGTACACCCTAAATAGACACCAAAAGCACCTTGATTTTTAAATGGTGTTTCGTAATCAACCACCAATTTTTCATTCGATAAATTAGGGGCAATTATTTTTGTCTCGATATTAAAATTCCATTTTTTTCCTGTAAAACCGTGGCCGATAGTAGGCATAAAAATTAAATGGTTTGTTTGTTTGACACCATAAACACGTTTTTGTGATAATTCAAACCAGTTATCTAGTCCGCAGTATATCATATTTTTATGTTTACCATATTCCCAAAAAGCATTTATTGCCAACTGAGGGTAGAATTTGAATGCATCCTTATTTCGATAAATGATGTTAGCAACAGGTGTAATACTTACCGCAGGTATATATTTGTTTTGTTTAAGCACTTGCTTGGTAGCACCGAGTTCTATTTGAAAATTTCCGAATAATGCAGAAGTGATGTTGAATGAAGCAAACCCTGTTAAAGTGCTATCAATACCATAACCATAATTGGCTACTAAAAAGGGGATCGGAATTGTACCAGCACCATATTTAATAAGTGGCCCTCCAAAAGAGATCGTTGCTCCATGCTGATCTTTATCCAAAGGCTTTATATATTTTGTTGGGGAACAGGAAAATAAAGTTGACAGGCAGAAAAACACTACTGAAAAAATTAATAAAAATTGATTTATTTTCATTGAATTTAAAATAAGTAAATTGATCAAATAGAGAATTAGTGTGTAGGATTTCGTGCTAAATTTTTCGTCACCAAAATCTTTTCAACATGATGATGGAGGGAGGCATCACAATCTTTAACCGAATAGCCCTGTTTAATAAATGCAAATATAATTCTATTTGTATAAAACTCCTTACCTTTGTTATATAAATGAGAGATGTTTTTTATACTATATTAGTAATTTGGATTCTATGGCGAGTGTTTAACAGCATTAGTAATTATAGAACCAAGCAAGGGGACAGTTTTAATGCTCCTTCTCAAAATAATAAACGCAGAGAGGGTGAAACCTCTGTTGATTATGTCCCTTCCACCAAAAAGAAAATCAGGTCATTTTTCGCATTAATTTATAAAATGTTTTTGGGAAAATTTTTTTTACTAATACTGAAAACAATTCATATCCCCCGACATAACTGTGGTTGCTTCCACCTTTTATAGCATTCACAATTCCATTGGCACAATCCGTTGCAGACATCCCTTTTTTTTGAGAATCACTTTTAATACCATACTGAGTTCCATTTTCGGTTAGAAGTTTTATACTAACATCAGTGTCGATAAATCCAGGGGACACAATTAAGACTTTTACGTTATCTGCATATAATTCTTGACGTATAGATTCAAAATAACCATAAAGCGCATGTTTCGAAGCTGAATAAGTTGTGTAAAGCGGCAAGCCATATTTGCCCATAATGCTTGAAATCACAACTATTTTACCGCTTTTTTGTTTTTGCATAACTTTTGCAACCGCTTTTGAAAGGTTAATGGTTCCAAAAAAATTGATCTCCATTACTTTTCTATCTACTTCGTTTTTTGTATTTACAGCTTTCCCTCGTTGACCAATTCCTCCATTGTTGATTAATACATCTACTCTTCCAAACTTTTGAATTACCTGTTCCACCTTTTGGTCTATATCTTCTGTATGTTCAAGATCGAGAGGAAGAATGAGAATATCCTTTGAATCTATTTTACAATTATTCGCAACACGTTTTAATTCAACTTCCCTTCGTGCTGAAATAACTATTTGAGCACCTTCTGAGGCGCAGGAATACGCTAATGCTTCACCAATACCTGATGAAGCACCTGTAATCCAGATTACTTTATCTTTTAATTCCATCCAATCATCAAATTTTCAAATTAACAAATTTCCAAATTACTTTTTATTCTTATCCTGAAAATCCAATGATTTGACACCAAGAAACTTCAACAATTTTTTTGCATTTATTTTTAATGTTTCTTTTATTTCTGTAATTGCTGTTTTTGTAAGGCTTTCATCGGGACGCGTTTTAAAACGTGAATCACGGTAAACAAAATCTTTACCAGCCGGAGTATAATAATAACAATAGAATGATTTTCTGCTTTCTCCTTCAGGAATATTTATTTTAGCGTAGCCATGATAAGATGTTTCATCTGTAACCATTATAGCTGCCTGATTAAAATTAGGCATTACTTTAGAAATACAATTTTTCACATCCTTGTCCCAAAATTCTAAAGCTCCACCATATTCATCTTTCCAATTTTTATTTAAATAGATAAGCAAATTGATTCTGCGATGCAATTTTGCAGCTGGATTCATATTTACATCCACATGAACGTCAACAAAACTACCCGGTCCACCCTGATGTACACCGGAGCCTAATGAATCAAATGTGGAACTTAATCCTTCAATGCCTGTTACTTTGCTTATCCATTCATACATTTCAGGAGTATTAAGAAAGTCGCGCATTTCATTAAATTGCGTATGAAAGTTCTCCAGGTGATATTCTTCTGACTTATTTTCATTGATGCTCTTACGTTTTACATTCAGTGTTTCTAATTTTGGAAAATTCTGGTAAAGCGTATTGGCAACATCATCCAATAAAAAATCTGCCAAAGCAATGTGTTTACAAGGTTCTGCATTCTCGAACTGTCCACGTATCTCTGTTATTTTTTCTTCGCTTAAATATAATGGGTTAATTAAATTTTTCATAGTTGTTAATGAAAGCTCCTTTAAATTTCAGCCCTTTAAAAAGAAGGATTGTTTTCAAAAAAGCATAGTTAATTATACTCGTTTTCTATTTATTTTGTGCTCAAAACACTTTTCACAAAAATACGAAAATATTAAGAATAGATTTTACTTTTTTCCCTTATCAAAATAAGGAAATTACCATGATTTGCAGTTGGCTCATAAGCCTAATTTAAAGGTTATTACATTTTTTTTAAATAAATTTTAAGCATACATTCCATAATGCTATAAAATCAAGCTCTAAACTTTTTAATTTTGCTCTGTATTTTAATTTATATTTGTTTTAAGATCCTAATAATTTATAATTTATGCTGTTTTAACCTTTTAAGAGAGGTGGAGCGGCACTAATAATTTAAAAATGAAAAACATCAATTTAAAATTACTAATTCCGGTTGTTGCTGCTATTGCAATATTTATTGTTTTAACACTTGGATATTTTTCTCCAGTATTAAAAGGTAAAGTAATTATACAAAGCGATATGGTTTCCAGTAAGGGAATGGCCAAGGAAACGAATGATTTTAGGGATCAGTATAAAAAAGAAGCATTGTGGACAAATTCTATGTTCGGAGGTATGCCTACCTATCAAATATCAATGCGATATCCCAACAATTTAGTACAATATGTACGTAGCGCATTTAATGTATGGCTGCCACTTCCTGCCAATATTGTTTTTGTTTATTTAATAGGGTTCTTTATATTATTGAGGGTTCTCAAGGTCGATCCCTGGCTGAGTATTATGGGATCCGTTGCCTTTGCATTTTCTGCCTACAATATAATAATAATAGATGCAGGTCATATTACAAAAGCCTTTGCAATAGGATATATCCCAATGGTATTTGCGGGGGTTATACTTGTAAACAGGGGTAAATACCTGCTTGGAGGAGCATTGACAGCTCTGTTCTTTGCAGTGGAATTGAATTGTAATCACGTTCAAATCACTTATTATATGTTTATGTTTTTAGGCATTTACATTGCAATAGAGTGGGCCGAACGCATTAAACAAAAAGAGTATAAAGCGATTTTTAAAAGTATAGGGGTATTTGCCATTGCCGGTATTTTAGCTGTTGGTTGTAATATAAATAATTTATGGAACACAGCCGATTATGCTGCAGTTACTATCCGTGGAGCATCTGAACTAACTTCAGATCAGGGAAATAAAACCTCAGGCTTGGATAAAGATTATGCAACGCAATGGAGCATGGGTAAATCCGAAACAATGACATTGTTGATCCCCGGCTTTAAAGGGCGTTCTTCCTCCATTAGTGTTAACGAAGATAAATCTTCTTTAAAAAAGGTGGATCCCGAAATGCGTGAAAGCATTGGAGGTACCTCTCAATATTGGGGTGATCAACCTTTTACAATGTCGCCATACTCGGGAGCTATCATTGTATTTTTATTTATCCTAGGACTATTTATTGTTGAAGGGCGCATGAAATGGGCATTATTGTCAGGTACAATTCTCTCCATTCTTCTTTCATGGGGGCATAATTTTATGGGGTTGACCGAATTCTTTTTAGATCACGTCCCAATGTATAATAAATTCAGAGCTGTATCAATGATATTGATAATTGCAGAGTTTACAATTCCATTGCTAGCCGTATTGGCTTTGGATCAACTATTGAAAAGCCCTGACCTTTTTACAAAAAAGATAAAATTGGCATTTGTTAAAACTGAAATTAGTGTTAAAAACGCTTTCTTTATTTCATTTGGTCTTACTGGTGGCTTGTCACTGCTCTATTATCTAGTTCCTTCTTTAACTGATTTTTTCGGAGATGGAGAATACAATAAGATCTATGATCAAATAGCAAAAAGCAACGGTGCCGAAATTGCTCAAAAATTCATGGACAATTTGGAGACCGCACGTATTAGTTTATTTAAATCAGGAGCAATTCGCAGTTTCTTTTTCACACTATTGGCCGCCTCAACAATTTGGTTATTTTTAAAATCGAATCGAAGATTACAAAAACAGTTTTAATTCTGATAATGAGTTTGCTTGTTTTCATTGACTTAGTACAGATTGATCGGGAATTTGTAAACAATAAAAATTTCAAAACAAAACAAGAGTCTAAAGTACCATTTCCACTTACTACTGCTGATAAAGAGATATTGGAAGATACTGACCCGAACTATCGTGTTCTAAATATTGCTGTAAATACCTTTAATGAATCAGGAACATCCTATTATCATAAATCAATTGGAGGGTACCATGCGGCTAAATTAAGACGATATCAGGATCTAATTGATGCTCATATTCAAACTAACATTCAAAACATAATGACCACCTTAAGGGCTAATCCTACGGATTCTTTATTGCGTGTCACATTTTCAAAACAAGGAGTTCTGAATATGTTGAATACCCGCTATATCATTTTTAATAAGGATGCTTCTCCTTTACGAAACCGCTATGCTTTAGGAAATGCATGGTTTGTGAAGGATGTAAAAACTGTTAGGAATGCTGATGAGGAAATTAAGGCTGTGGGTGAAATAAACCCGGGGTACACTGCTGTAATTGACGAACGTTTTAAAAATCAATTAGAAGGATTTACTTTGAATAGCGATGCTTCCGGAACTATTAAATTGATTGACTATAAACCCAACCATCTTAAATATGAATCGAATTCTACTGCAGAGCAAGTTGCAGTATTTTCTGAGATCTATTATAGCAAAGGTTGGAATGCGTACATTGACGGTGAATTAAAACCTTATTTTTGCACCAATTATGTGTTGCGTGGAATGCGTGTGCCGGAAGGAAAACATCTGATAGAATTTAAGTTTGAGCCGAGTGTTTACTTTACAGGTGAAAAAATTTCTTTACTATCAAGTATTCTTTTATTTATTGCCGTGGGAATTGCAATTTTTATGGCCTTCAAGAAAAAAGAGTTATAAGAAAATAAATATTGACCAGAGAGTAGTAGTGCTTTGGGGCTCTGCTACTCACTTAAAATCATTTCTTGTTCTCTACGCATTGTACTATTCGGAACTCCTGCTAGTTCTCGATACTTTACAACTGTCCTTCTTGCAATAGATATTTCTTGTTTCTTCAATAATTGCATTATATGCGTATCGGATAAAGGTTTGGCCTTGTTCTCCATTTTAACAATTTGCTGGATAAGTTCCTGAACTTGAATTGATGTAGATGGAGAAGAATCAACTCTTTCAGAAGGTATAGCTCTCATAAACAAATTTTTCAACCCAAATATTCCAAATGGTGTTTGCACATGTTTGTTACTCGTGATTCTTGAGACCGTACTTATATCAAATCCGGTATTACTTGCAATATCCTGTAATATCATAGGTCTCAATTCTTTGATGTCACCACTTCTAAAAAAATCAGGTTGCATTTGAACAATTACTTTCATTACATTTATCATAGTTGTTTCCCGTTCCTTTAAAGCATTAACAAGCGAATTGGCATCCGACACTAGATTTTTATAATAGTCTTCAACCTGTTTCTTTTCATTGCTATTACGGATTTTCATATCCTTGGAAGTGTAATTTGAATTCACAAGAAGTTTAACAAATTCTGATGAAGTAAGCGAAACAAATAATTCATTATCTTCAACTGTGACTTCAAAATCAGGAATGATTTGCTCCTTTAGCAATTCATACTTGTTAATTTCAGTGACTGGCTTAGGGCTGAGTTTACTGATATAATTGACACATTTCTCTAACTCATCCGATGAAATATCTAAAGTGGTTTTAATTTTAAGGTATTGGCGTTGAACAAATGCCTGGTATTCCTCATCTAACAAGCGCAATGATAATTTATAAATTCGATGATCTGTTTTCTTTTTCCTTTTAAGTTGCAAGAGTAAACATTCACGAAGATCCCTGGCGCCAACACCTGCCGGCTCACACTTTTGTAAAGTATAAAGAGCATTTTCAATTTTATCCTCATCAACAATTTTCCCGTTACAAAACTCATAATCCTCAGTAACTTCCGACAAGGACGTTGGTAAATACCCATCATCGTTTAATTCATCGATCAAATAATAAATAATTTCTGTTAATTCCACACTCAAATTCAGCATCTGAATTTGAGCTTTCAAATTTTCCTGTAACGAATAATATTGAATTATCGGAGCTTCGTAATAATCTTCATTTGAAGATGTTTGCTTATAATTTTTTTCAAAAGACTCATCCTCTGAATCCCATACCAATTCTGAATCAAATGAATCCTCCTCCTCATTGATCTTTAACTCTGCATCCGTTTCTTTTTCCATTTCCAAAACCGGGTTCATTTCAATTTCATTCGCAATATATTCTTGCAGAGCATAACCAGATAAGTGCATAATATGCATTAATTTCAAATGCTGTTGCGACATGTAATAACCTTGCTTTTGCTGCTGTTTCTGTTGTTGATGCTGACGTTGATTCATAAATAATAAATATTGAGGACAATAATTGAAATGTTATTAAAGATTATGCTTTGTCGTTAAAAACATTAAGCCTGAGTTATTAACTCAGTTAGCCGCCTACAAAAGAAAATTACTTTTTTTATATGGAATATAATTCTTAACAAATTATTAGTAATTGTACCGTTAAAGGGCTTAGATAAAATAAGATAAAAACCAAACAACAATTGAAGCAAGGCAAGGAATTCAAAAACAGAATGAACATACAGCAATACCAGCTCTTACATTAAGTGAACCAATTTCGTTAATTGATTAACATTTTTTGATGCATTCTCGTTCAATTAATATTTTGAAATAAATCAAAAATATAGATTAACCTTTTCTTGCTTCAATCAATATGTGGTTAAAAAAAATGAAAAAACTTATCCTTTAGCTCATTTTATGATCCACTGCCTCTGCCATCATTCTATCCTTTAATCCAGATAAAGCCTCTTTGCCTTCCTTAATTTTTTCAGATAATTCATCCGCAAGATCACCGGTACTATCTTTAATTTTTTGTCTTAAGTCACTACCTTTGCTTGGAGCAAATAATAAACCCAATACCGCACCTGCAGCTGCGCCAACTAATAATGCTCCAATAATTTTTCCATTTGTTGTCATGTTCGTATATTTTTTTAGTTTAATTTTTATTTTAAAAGGGAATAGTGAAAAACCGTGCCAAAAAAATTAATCACCTTTTTTTTACTTCTAATGAAAATGTGGAGAGAAATTTCAACAACATGTAGAATTAATTGCAAACTATTGCAAAAAATATCTAAAATCAAGATGGAAAACAACAAATTTTGATAATGATTCGAGCATGACCAAAAATATTGTTCAATAAAGATTTTTATTTTAATAAAACATTCAATACTGCTCCTTTCAATAGAATTTGAAGGTAATTAACCGATTTACTTAAAAATTTAATGCAAATTATTTTCCTAATGCGTTTTTTCTATTAGCAAATTTTGAAATCACATTTCCAACCCACTCAACAATTTGAGATTTATTGTTTTCAACTAAACTACTTGTAGAATTTTTAACCAGATATGGTACTATCAATCGTGTAATAAGGCCGGAATTTTTAAGTAATACATTTTTTGTTATAAAATTTGCAATAAAACCAACTGAATTACCCAGTATCCCATTATTTTTACTCACTAATACATTTCCAGCCCCCTTCGTAAATGAAACTAAGGGCTGTAATTCTTCATTGAATTTAACTAAATCACTTAAAAGGGTTGTTTCAAGAACCACTCTTCGTGAGCGCAATTTCCTCTGCTCAATCTTAAGATCTGCAAGTGAATCAATTTTCATCATTTAAATGTATTTTTTTTATCAAATAATTCCTAATCGGAAATTTTATCCATTTTTCCCGCTCAAGGAATAGGATAAAGGCGAGAAGAATATAAAATCCCGCTATACAAAAAAAACCTAATGCTGGATTATTAAAATATTCCCCCAGCAATATAGCACCACCTACACCTGCAAATAGTAATATTAACAAAGCAAGTACGGATAGTATAACTATTGCTACCAGAGATGATACTATATCAGAGAACTTATCCTGAATATTAAGCGAAACCAGACCGAATCGAACTTCTGCATACTCTTTAATATCCCTGAGGAATTTTTCAACTTTATTATTCTCTTCCATCTTATTTCAAAAATGATTATCTAAATACAAAAAATTCAGAAATTTTCTTTAACTCCCTTTTGGACAAGGACCTAATTATTATAAATTTCTGAAATTAACGCCCTTATTATTTTGTGAATATTTTATTTAATCTATTAGGAAATAATTAATAATTATGCCCAAAAATCCTTGGATCATTTCTGTCTATTAATGTCTATATGGGTAATTTCTTCAACAAATTGTAGAACTAATTGCCAATATTTAAAAACTGTTACAATTTGAAAAGAAACTACCTTTTACTGTTTAGCCATTCAAAAAACATTTTGAATACCAATTGATCAAAACCACATTAAAATTCAATAATAATGACACTTTAGAAAATCTATAAAAATTAATTTCAAATGTTAA
>JAIOQD010000127.1 GCA_021413595.1 Bacteroidota bacterium
TTTTAATCCCAATACATCAAAAACAAAATCGTGCATTAGTTTTTTCAGAGAAATGATATCCTCATTGGTCATCGTTTCTTTGCTGTCGTTTACCGAATTAATGATGCGGGAAGCTTCAAACAGGTTAGCGATTAAAATGGGAGTATTAAAATCATCGTTCATTGCATCGTAGCAATTTTTTTCAATCTCTTTTATATCAGAGGTAGATTTGGGAGATGCTTTTAAACTCTCTAATGTTTTAATAGATGCCATCAAACGGGCATACCCTTTTTCAGATGCCTGCAGTGCTTCATTCGAGAAATCAAGTGTGCTCCTGTAATGTGTCTGCATCATAAAAAAGCGCACACCCATGGGGCTATATCCTTTTTCTAATAAGGGGTGATCTCCGGTAAATAATTCGCCCGGTAAAAAACCATTACCTGCCGTCTTAGACATACGAACACCATTAACTGTAAGCATATTGGTATGCATCCAGTATTTAACAGGTGCTTTGTGGTTACATGCTTGCGATTGAGCAATTTCATTGGTGTGATGAGTTGCTTGCAGGTCCATTCCACCACCATGTATATCAAATGTATCACCTAAATATTTGCTGCTCATGGCCGAACATTCTATGTGCCAGCCCGGGAACCCCCAGCCCCATGGCGATGGCCAGCGCATGATCTGTTCCGGTTTTACTTTTATCCATAAAGCAAAATCCAGCCGTCCGCGTTTTTCATCTTGTCCGCTAAGCTCACGGGTGTTTGCTATAAGGTCGTCTAATTGCCTGTTAGTAAGCTGTCCGTAAGGAAACTCTTTATTGTATTTTTCTACGTCAAAATAAACGGTACCATTTACTTCGTAAGCATACCCATTTGAAATGATTTGTTTTACCATTTCAATCTGCTCACAAATATGTCCGGTAGCTGTTGGTTCAATACTTGGTGGAAGTGCGTTGAATTCGCGCATTACATCATGAAAACCAAGCGTGTATTTTTGAACAATCTCCATCGGTTCCAATTGTTCAAGTTTCGCTTTCTTTTCAAATTTATCATCGCCTTCATCACGGTCGCCTTCCAAATGTCCCGCATCAGTGATGTTACGCACATAACGCACCTTAAATCCTGTATGCAATAAATAACGATAGATCAGATCAAAGGAAATAAATGTGCGGCAGTTACCCAAATGCACATCACTATATACTGTTGGACCGCAAACGTATAAGCCCACCATGCCTTCATTGAGGGGTTCAAATTTTTCTTTGGTTCGGGTTAGTGTATTGTAAATTACCAGGTGGTTCTTCATAGAAAAATAAAAAGTATGAGTTATAAAAAAATCTAAATCCTAATCTCGGAATTCTAAATTTGAATTTAGAATTTAGATTAGGATTCAGGCATTTGAGATTAGAATTTAGTTGAGGTGTTATTCTTCGATAACACTATCACCAATGTATTTACCACCTTTATAAAGTGCTATACGGGTTAATATTCCATTCGTGTTATAGATATATACTTTACCGTCTATTAACTTATTACTATGAAATACACCATCTTTAGATACCTGTTTGTTCTTGTTGTACAACTTCCATTTTCCTTCGCCATCAAACGGTTTACCACTATTCACTTTTTCTATTCCTTTATCCACCTCAATTGGCGCCACTTTAATAGGATCTACAACAACTTCTTTAACAACTTCTTTAATTATTGGTTTTTTAGGTTCGTATGTTTTTACACTTGCTACATCTAAAAAACCATCAGCAAAATTTTTCTCCGATTTCAAATCTCCGTTTTCATAATATTCTTTTAAAATTCCGGCTTCTTTTCCTTCAGCCCATGATCCTTCAATCATTGTTTGGCCATTTTCATAATAATATTTTTGGTCTCCTGCACGTTTACCGGTAGTATTAAATTTGAAAGCTTGTTGAACCTGCCCGTTCTCATAATATAATTTATAATCACCTACCCAGCGATTGTTTTTCCACAAGCCCTCTTCTTTAGGTTTGCCATTTTCATGGTACATAATGGCATAGCCGTTAGGGCGGTTATTTTCGTAAGTGATCTTGCTTTTTAAATTATTGTTGCAGTAATATTCAGTCCAAATACCAATTTTTTTGCTGCTTTCAAATATACCCTCTTCTACTTTTTGATCATCCGTATAGCAAGGCTTATGAACCATTTTATTGGTAACTATCCATTTTCCTTGTTTTTTTCCTGAAACATCCGTTAGGTTAATTGTATCAGTACCAGCCATCTCATAAGTTTGAGCAAAGGCAAGGTTAGAAGCAATAATCAACACTATCAAAAAAACTTTTTTCATCTAAGAAGAATAATTTATTTCAAATTTAATCAGCCAACTGGCGGATTTTTTTTATTGTTTCTTTGTCTCTATAATGCGCAAATGTAATGTTTTTAATTATATTGAACAAAGGCATACCGTAAAATTTACTGTTGGCGTTGTAAAATGTTCATTTCTTGGGTGCTCGCAAGTTTTTGATCATGTCTGAGGTCATTGCAGTCAGGTCAAATTCGGGCTTCCAGCCCCAATCCGAAACAGCCTCAGCGGCATCAATACTTTTGGGCCAGCTATCGGCTATTTGCTGACGCGAATCTTCTTTGTAAGTGATCTTGAAATTGGGGATATGTTTTGTGATCTCCGCAGCAATTTCTTTTGGTGAAAAACTAAAACCAGCCAGGTTATAACTCGAACGTATTTTAATTTTATCCGCATCCGCCTGCATAATGCCAATTGTGGCTTTTATTGCATCAGGCATATACATCATTGGCAAAGTGGCATTTTCCGACAAAAAACATTCATAAGTTCCTGATTTTAAGGCCTCATGAAAAATGTGCACCGCATAATCTGTGGTTCCTCCACCGGGTGCAGATTTCCACCCAATTAATCCGGGGTAGCGTAAACTGCGCACGTCTACATTGTATTTATTGAAATAATACTCGCACCAGCGTTCCCCGGCCTGCTTACTGATACCATAAACTGTGCTGGGCTCCATTACGGTAAATTGAGGGGTGTTTTCTTTAGGAGTATTTGGACCGAAAACCGCAATTGAACTGGGCCAGTATATTTTTTCAATGATCTTTTCTTTTGCAAGATCGAGTACATTTAACAGGCCGTTCATATTCAGATCCCAGGCAAATTTTGGCATTTTTTCAGCGGTAGCGGAAAGCAATGCTGCTAATAGGTACACCTGGTTGATTTTATGGCGTTTTACAATTTCCAGTAAACCTGTGGCATTTAGCACATCAATTACTTCAAAAGGACCTTCTTTGGATTGTTCTGTTATTTTAACATCGGAGGCTATTACGTTTTCGATACCGTAAACATTTCTTAGGTTTTGTACAAGCTCAGTCCCTAATTGTCCGGATGAACCAATCACTAATATTTTTTCAGTTGTTCGCATCATAAAAATTCAGTTAAGAATTACACCGATTTACAAATGATTACACCGGTTCAATTGCATGCAGAAAATCGGTGAAATGGATGTTGTATTTCTATAATCGGTGGAATCCCCGTATATACGAGGCTAAAAATACTTTTTTTTAACAACATACTCTTGATCCCCGGGAATTATTTTAAACAGCGCTAAAAAAGCTTCAGGTAAAAAATTTGTTTTTAATGTTTTTGTGAAAACGCCTGTTTTTAAGGATGTTTATAGGTTTGGCGTATCCACAAAAATTGTCGTTAAAGGTTAAATAAATTAGTATGAGTAAGGGTTTAAAAACACTGGATTCATTGAATTGTCCCATTATCAACACCTGATTGTGAATACTTTATGCGAAAATCGTGATCTAATTTATAGCTATTCTTCCAATAAAGTATTAATTTTGTTTTTCCAACAACCAAAATTATAAGAAACAAGGTTTGTAAAAGCCTGATATCTGAACTAAATGGGTGTAGTTTATAAAAAAACACTTTCAAAAACCAAACTCATAGCATGAAAAAACTTACTAGCTTACTTATTATGTTCGTTATAGGAATAAGCCTTGCTAATGCAACAACTGTTAATGCCATTGCAGCTAAAAAAATTGCGGAAGATTTTTTTAAACAGGTTCTACCTCAAGATCTTAGCGTGGCAACGTTAACGTATATCGAATTGTCTGCTAATGGAGAGCCTGTTTATTACGTTTTTAACGTAAATGAAGGTCACGTTGTTGTGGCGGCTGCTGATGATGTTCTTCCAATTATCAGTTATTCAACTGAAGGGAAATTCATTGCTCCAACAACAAAAGCTATTGTTGTTACTATCGACAAATGGGCTGCTAATTCATGGGCAACCCAATCTTCCAAAGGTTAGTGTTTTCTCTGTACTATACCCCTTTACTATGCTTCCTGATTTTAAAAGGAATATATATAATTTAAACAATTGCTGAGTCGTCACGTATTGATCGCAATAAGATTAATACGTGTTTCAGATCCTTCATTTTTTTTATTATTAATCATGTTAGGCAAAAAAACACTTCATAAAAAAATTACATAGAGTTTTGCGTAACACCAGTTATTAACTTCTGATATATTTTTATTCATTCCAATGAAATAGCCTACCTTTGTGTGTATTTTAAACCCTCAGACACTATGTTATTGCAAAACAGAGTTAACAAAAAGGAACTTAAAAAACGAATTCAGGAAGAAACCCTAAAGCGGGTTACTGTTTCGTTTTACCGGTATGTTGTTATTGAAAATCCGGAAGAGCTTCGCGACAATTTATTTCAACAATGGAATGATCTTGGTATATTAGGCCGAATTTATATAGCCCATGAAGGCATTAATGCTCAAATGTGCGTTCCTGAACATAATTGGGATGTTTTCATAAAAAATTTGTTTGCTGATTCTCGCTTCGCAGATGTTCCATTCAAAATTGCTGTTGAAGATAATGGCAAATCCTTTTATAAATTAACAGTTAAGGTACGTCATAAAATTGTTGCTGATGGTTTGGATGATGGAGCCTTTGATGTAACCAATGTAGGTAATCATTTGAGTGCGAAAGAATTTAACGAAGCAATGGAAAACCCCGATACCATTGTAGTGGATATGCGTAATCATTACGAAAGTGAAGTGGGACGTTTTGTTGGTGCCCTTTGCCCCGATGCAGATACTTTTCGTGAAGAATTGCCGATAGTGATTGATGAATTAAAAGATAAAAAAGATCAGAAAATAATTATGTATTGCACTGGTGGTGTTCGTTGTGAAAAAGCGAGTGCTTATCTTAAACATCACGGTTTTAAAGATGTAAACCAGCTTCACGGAGGGATTATCGATTATGTGCGACA
>JAIOQD010000128.1 GCA_021413595.1 Bacteroidota bacterium
TTATTCATAGCTATTTCATTTTAGGAAATATAAAAATAGGGTTTTTTTTCTATTTGTTTACCGTCCGATTTTTGGGAGGGCTTACTCCTTCATTAACTATTTCAATATATATTTTGTTTTGTTTTTGTCACCACGAGCATAAAACATATTCAACTCTAACCCTTTCTTTAAGTCTCTGCTAGCTGTTGCTGAAGAGAGGTCTTTAAAAATGTTCATATAGTCTTTTCTAGAAAACTCATTAAGTCCTAATTTTATAAAGTACTCCAATCTGTCTAAATCTTTTAAAATCCTATTATTATAATTTAATAAATCATTTAATGATAAGTCAATAACATTAAGCATATATTCTATAAAATGAGTTGATTTTCCAGTTTTATCACTTTTAGCTAATGCATGATAGTAATTCTTTTGTGTCTGACTAATTAATGTTTCGAAAGGAAGAAATTCAAAAACCGGATATTCTTGCGTTAAAATGATTGTTTGCCAAAGCCTTCCCATCCTTCCGTTTCCGTCCAAAAAAGGGTGAATAAATTCCATTTCGTAATGAAAAACACAACTTTTTATTAAGGTTAATTCGTTTGGGTCTTTTAAGTAATTAAATAAATCTTTCATCAAATAAGGGACGTTTTTATATGGAGGAGCAATATGTTCAATCTTTGTCCCTTTTACAATTCCTACTCCTTTGTTCCTATAATTACCTGCACTATCCATTAATTCGTTCATTAATATTTTATGGGCAGCTAAAAAACTTTTTTCAGATGAAAATTTGAATCCCCCCAACCTTTCATAGACTTTAATAGCGTTTAACACCTCTAAAATATCTTTTTGGGGGCCAACAACTCTTTTATCCTCAATTAAAGCCGTTATCTGCTCTTCTGTTAATGAATTTCCTTCAATCTGTAATGATGAATGGATAGTTTTTATTCGATTTTGTTTCCCTAGCTGAGGGGACGGCTTGCTCAAATAGTTGGCATTTACAATTCCAATTTTTTCTGATATTGAAGCAATAGACTTTAAAATTTTTGTTGTTATGTCGTAGGGCGGTTTCATGATACTATCATTTGATATTATCAAAAGTAATTTAATTCTGTCACTTTGCAATTTTTAATCACAAATAATTCTTCTTAATTAAAGTAGTTTTTGCTTTAACTTATTAGAATATGGCTCTTGAACTTTTAATTCAATTATTCGGTCTTTTGTTAGTCTTGAATTTTAATATAATGTCGTATTCGTCCCTTGCTTGTCAAAGTATTGTTTCAACAATTTTTGCATTTAGATTTATCGTCTTGTTATTAAGGATTTGTGTTCAACAGATCATCAACAACCTATTCTGTCCGGATTTTTCCATTGGTGCACGGTGAAGACAGGGAAGAACTTGACTTTCGGGGTAATCAACCGCCAACCGCCATAAGTTACCAAGGCCTAGGCTTATTGGACGTGCATAAGGTTTAGCTTTATAGTGTAGATCAAAGAAATGTTCAGTTAAGAATGATTCAAATCCTTCATCTGCTCCACAATATAGTTTTTTGAGTTTATCACGTATTTCAGGAATAAGCACTTTCTTTTTGCCTTGTGAATTCGGTAATATTTCACTCGACTCGCCATGGTAAGTGCATAAAAAGGTGTCAACTGGTATAGGAGAGCGATCTACATGAAAAGAATAAATATCGGTTGAAAAAAACGGGTAGGTATCATCCCTATCATAGTAGCTGATCACATTAAGGATTGGCGAAGCGCCATGGGCTTTCAATACCTTCAAGTCATTTAAAAGGATTTCACGGGCAAGTTGTCCTTGTTCAGTCAACTGAAGTTCAAAGATTTCCTCAGGTTCAATTACCGCAATATTTCCGTTTAGCTCTACCTTTTTAACAATCTCAGAAAAATCACCAATTAGTTTACGAGTCCAACAAATCGCATTAATGTCTCCATTAAATGGCGTAGAAACAAGGTCTTGAAAATTCGTCACAACTTGAATTTGATTCTCAGGATGAGGTAAATCTATCATAATGGTTGATGTAATATAAAATCATTTGGCCAAAATTTAGCTAAAGCTTGTCATTTAGCTATAACGGTTGGCTTGGTGTTGTGGCGGAAATCGAAGCACAAAAATTCAATTTTGCACCAAAGTTCAATTGAAAAACTGAACTTGAATTACCACAAAACCCGCCATATTGTTAAACCGATGTTGTGCGTTCGGTTTTTTAATTTCTTTGTAACTTCCTTATTGGCTACTGTCTTTTTTTTCGCAGGTCAATTAGATTCTATTTTTAAAGAAGTCATCAACATTGAACCACCCACAGATTTGTCGTTAAATAAAGTTACTTTTTCTTTTTCTTCTTTCAATGCCAACGTATAAAGTAAAGGCAAGTAATGTTCAGATGTTGGGATAGCTTAATCAAATGCTTTCCTTGCGATTTAAAATCAATCAATTTTGATGTTCTCCACTTAAAATGTGGCTTTTTATCTTTTCGTTTGCTTCTGTTGCCCAATCAGAAACATAATGTTCGTTCTCAATTCCCCAAGCGACTAAACGTAAATTATGAACCATATTTCCACTTCCTATAATCAAAATTCCTTTTTGACGAAGGCTACTTATTTCTTTTGCCAGTTCATACACGATGTTATTAAAGGCAATAATACCATTGATTTTAAAAATTATTTTCTATCCATTTAATATTAAATAAAAATGGTTAAGATATTTTTTTACAGTTTTAGTAAATTCCAAATTGCTCCGTTCTTTGTAGTTGATTTCCCTAGCATTCCTTTTTCAGTAAGCTCATTCAAAAAAATTTCACTTTCCTTTCTTGGATTTCCGGATAGTTCGGAAAATTCCTTTGCTGTTAGTGTTGGATGTTTTGAAAAGAGTGCTTCCCAATTTTTACTGTATTCATTTTTTATAATTGTGGGGTCTAGTTTTAGGATGGATGTTTCATAAAAAGCATACGGTTTTGAGCCATAAACGAACTCTTTGTTTCCATCACTGTCTATAAAAAAGAGAGAAGGAAAGCCTCTTACACCCATTTCTTTTGCTAATTTCAAATCTTCTTCAAATAGCCTTACTGCTTTTCCTTTAAAATCGATTTTTAATTGTTCGATATTTAGTCCAACAGTTTTAGCTGCGGTTGCAATGTGTTCCCATTTGGCAATATTCTTTTTCTGTAAGAAAACCATTTCTCTCATTTCTCTCATAAATAAAATTGCTTTTTCAAGATCCTGCATCTGTGCTGCTTTAAACGCGATGGAAGGCGGATAAGAAGAGTCTAGTGGGTCGATTAACCAAATGTCTCCGTCAATAGGCATATCATAATGTACACTTACTTCATCCCAATGGCCTGCTACATCTGATGGTTTACTAATACCGCCACTATTGTAACCCCAGTCTGGCAAAAGTCCACCCATACGATATTCAATTTCTATATGGTTTCCATATTCTAATTTTAGCTTCCTTAATTGTGGTTCAATACCCCAACAAGAAGAACAAATAGGGTCAGTGAAATAAACCACCTTTATGGACTTAGTTGTTGATTGAATTTTGTTAATAGCGGAGGTGTCCTTATCATTAGAAGGAATTTCACACATTCCTGTTTCTGGGTCGCATAATAGCGGATTAATTTGTTCTTTCATTTTTGTCGTTTTTTGAGAATAACAACTCGTATTCGAGAAGGTTATTAATAGTAATAAATTTAAGAATACTGCTTTCATTTATTGTTTTACAAATTGTAGTGCTGCATTTATTTTAATCTCGTTACCTACCATAACGCCACTTGTTGATGTTTTTTTTAGGTTTCGCTTTTTCAAACTGACGCCCAACGGTCGGCTTAACGCAGTGGCCGACTCCGTGAAGATAATTAATCTGCCAAGATAAAGCTTCCTAAGCGAACCGGATTATCATATTTACGATAAACCGGCCATTGAGTTTAGCCAATGTTAGTTGCATGTGCACCTTTTCGTTTCTCACCCGCATCACACACAGAATTAGCTTCTCAACTATTCCTCATAGTTCCAATTAGATTCGTCTAAGGTATAAAAATCTTAGTCTTAATGAGCATTCTTACTTTTTGTCTTGAAACAAAAAGTAACAAAAAATTCAAGAAAAGGCCATCGGCTTACGCACAGGCCAACTCAGCCCCCGCAGCCTTTTCCGGCCAACACACCTTTCTGACAAGATTTTTAGCAAATTGAAAAAAAAATAGGAAATGTCATTTTTTATTGGGAACTTTCAAAACTCAAATGACAGTCGATAAATACAAAGAAGGAGTGTCTTTCTCTCCAGTCATTTGAGTTTTGAAAGTGATTCATTATAAATCCTCCTCCTTTTTTTCTCTTTTCTAAATAAATTTGAGGATTTTCTTAGGAGCTGAAATTGATCTTCTGAGTTTTCTTGATATCGGATCGATACGCTCTTTTCTGCCCACAATTCGTCACACTTAGCATGAGTTTCGCCCTCAGCAACACAGTTTGTAACACTCTGCAATTGGTTTCGTCTGTGAGTGAGCTTTTCGTGCGTGGGCTCTTTTTTTAATTGCATTGCAACTAACAACTTTATATTACGAAACTCGTTTCGTAATATTACCATTTTGAACTGATATACGAAGGTAGTTTCGCATATATCCTGATAGGTGAAATGCTTTTTTTTGTAAAAATTCGGTTTGAAGTAATGAATGTGTTTTTATTCGTTATCAGCAAAGGCTATATCATCAATCAAGAACACAAAAATCTCTTTTGGACCATGTGCTCCTTGTACCAATGTTTTTTCGATATCAGCTGTCAAGCTAGGACCAGTGATTGTGGAGATCATTGATGGTAATTGGTTTTTATATTTTTCGCGGATGTATTTCATAGCATCTTTGATATTATAGACCAATTGTGAGGTATAAGCAATAACTATGTGGAAATTAGCATACACAGGCAATCTTCGTCCTGATGCTTGTTTAGAAGTAATAATAACACTTCCGGTACGTGCAATAAGACATTCACAAAGTGTTAAACCAATATCAGTACTTAAAAAATCAGCTTCTTTATCGGAGAATTTAATTTTACCTTTTTTCAGCAAGGCCTTGATAGCCGGTTCCAAAGAAAAAAGATTTTTCCAGTTGTTATCTTTTGCAATAAAATCAAAGTTTTCGATAAACTCAGTTTCATTTTCACAAAAAACAAATCTACCGTTCAGGGCAGAAAAATTTTGAGCAAATTGTATTTCAAGCGGTTCTTCTGAAGTGGTAAATATTTCGGATTCTTTATCCACATCAGCCATTTCTTTGGCGGACTTATGAATTAAAGCCTTACGAATTTTTTTTAAAACTTTTTCTTTGGAAGTGGTATTACTTTGCATAATTACATCAATTTGATTTAATGGTTACCCCTAATTATACATCAATGCGTTAAACAAATCACCTATCGCACAGTCTTCGACAAGCTCTGACTGACCATCCCTTGAATGGTCTCCGGAGCCTGTCGAAGTATGTGCGCAGCTTAAAATAACGTATTTACAGGCTTTTCAGGTCCTTTATCTGTTGTAGGCTCGTCCTCTTTTTTATCTTCGGTTTTAGCTTCAAGTTCAACTGCTTTGGGTAAAGGTAAATCCTCTTTATCAAATGGTCGTTTACCAAAAATAGTTTCAAGATCTTCTTTAAAAATCACTTCTTTTTCAAGCAATTTTTCCGCAAGCTGTTTTAATAAATGTTTATTTTTTGTTAAAATATCTTTAGCTCGTACATAAGCTAGTTCAATTAACTTACTTACTTCTTCATCTATGATCTGCGCAGTTTTTTCACTGTATGGCTTCGTGAAACCATATTCGTTAGCACCTGTAGAATCATAATAACTGATATTACCTATCTTACTGTTTAAACCGTAAATGGTGATCATTGCATACGCTTGCTTAGTAACCTTTTCAAGATCACTTAATGCGCCTGTAGAAATTTTACAAAAGACCACCTCTTCAGCAGCACGTCCGCCAAGTGTTGCGCACATTTCATCCATTAATTGCTCAGTAGTGGTAATTTGGCGCTCTTCTGGTAAATACCATGCAGCGCCTAACGATCGTCCACGAGGAATAATAGTCACTTTAATAAGCGGGGATGCGTGTTCCAGCAACCAGCTTGTAGCGGCATGTCCAGCTTCATGATAAGCAATCACATTCTTTTCGTGAAGAGAAATAATTTTATTTTTCTTTTCAAGTCCGCCAATGATACGATCAACAGCATCTAAAAAATCCTGTTTCTCAATTAGCTTTTTGTCGTGACGTGCAGCAATTAAAGCAGCTTCATTACAAATATTGGCGATATCAGCACCGGAGAATCCTGGAGTTTGTTTTGCTAAAAAATCAACATCAATAGAAGCATCTATCTTAAGTGGTTTCAAATGCACTTTAAAAATATCCTTACGCTCATTCAAATCAGGCATATCCACATAAATCTGACGATCAAAACGACCTGCACGCATTAATGCTCTGTCCAAAATATCAGCACGATTGGTAGCTGCAAGTATGATCACACCACTGTTTGTACCAAATCCATCCATTTCGGTTAGTAACTGATTCAACGTGTTTTCACGCTCATCATTTGCACCTTGTGCTGGATTTTTTCCACGGGCACGACCGATTGCATCAATTTCATCAATAAAAATAATACAAGGAGCTTTTTCTTTTGCCTGGCGGAACAAGTCACGTACACGTGATGCACCCACACCTACAAACATTTCAACAAAATCAGAACCAGAAAGAGAGAAAAAAGGAACTTTCGCTTCACCCGCAACAGCTTTCGCCAAAAGGGTTTTACCGGTACCCGGAGGGCCCACCAGCAATGCACCTTTGGGGATTTTTGCACCCAATGTAGTATATTTCGCAGGGTTTTTAAGAAAGTCAACGATCTCTTTAATTTCAATTTTTGCGCCTTCTAATCCTGCAACATCATTAAAAGTGATATTTACATTCGAATCTTTATCAAATAAAGTTGCTTTCGATTTCCCAATATTGAAAATCTGTCCGCCACCTG
>JAIOQD010000439.1 GCA_021413595.1 Bacteroidota bacterium
CCAACAACTGCGAAATCGTATATTTTGTTTGTTAGTAAGACATATTAATATGCAAAAAAGTTGGGTTTTTATAACTGTATATTTATGATAGTCTTCAATTTTCAATCTTCCTGTTGTTCCAACAATGGCATTCGGAAGCAAGAATCTATTTCGTCTGCGACGTACTTCATCGTTCCCAGAGCTAAATGACCTTTCCGCCTCTTCCCCGGTGTTTGCACTCCATCTGATACCCCCGTTGCCTGTAGTTTTTTGAAAATCAGATAGTGTTGAGGGCAGGTACTATTGGAACGCCTGCGCCCTGTGGGAGGAAATCTGTGTGCATTTGGGTGTTGCGTTTGGCTCTATCAAGGTCATTGTCGCCGAGTCCTGAAAAAGAGACCCGGCGAGGACGGAAGTTATGGCTATAGCGTACGCAACAGCAATACACGTTACTGATAAGACAGAACCGCTACGTGCCGCTACTTGATGTTCTTATATGTGTCGAGGTAGGTAACCGGTGAGCCGGATGAGTTCTGCTTTATCTGCTTGAGCTTCATTTGGGTGTTAGTTATTTCAATGTCCATCGTGTCCGGGTTACTGTCTGTTATTGCCAGTTTGGTGTCATTGCTTAGCAGTACCCAGGGTGCCGTTTCTGTCTGCTCATCATCGGGGCACTTGTTAGCTGCTTCATCTATCGTTGCTTTACCATCGCCGGCAAACACAATAAAGTCATCTTTGTCGCATTCATCCGTCTCGCTATATAGATCTATAGTGCTATCCTTGCCCATGTAATTTACAGTCGCGGTAGAAGCCGACAGCTGCCACTTGCCGTTCTCCAGCATCTTGGTTGTCGCCGACCTGGTATCTTCATTTTCATTTTTTTTACAGGACGCGAAAAGTACCAGGCCACAGCATACGGCCACAAGAGTGTTAGTAAGCTTCATAATTATTGATTTTGCATAAAATTATAATTCATTTTCTGGAAAAGCAATACGCATTGATACCACCGGTAGACCAGGTAGCCGCATATAACACTCAAAGATATGAACACCTTTAGCCTTCTTATGCTATTGTATGAATAATTCAAATAGTTGCGTATATTCGGATTAGCGGTCATTGTAAAACGACAGTAACAAACCATAAACAACAATAAAAAACAGGACCTTATGAGAAAAATAATTTCATTTATGCACATATCGCTTGACGGTTTTGTAGCAGGACCGAACGGAGAAATGGACTGGATCAAAGTTGATGAAGAAATTTTTGATTTTGTCGGTAAGCGGATAAGCGAAGGCGACACTGCATTATATGGACGGGTAACTTACCAGATGATGGAAAATTACTGGCCTACCGCAGCCGACAAGCCGACAGCGACAAGGCACGACAGGGAACATTCGAAGTGGTATGCCAAAGTTCACAAAGTTGTTCTGTCAAAGACAATGAATGACGCGGGCTTGACCAACACAACAATTATCGCCGACAACCTTACGGACAGAATAAATGAAATAAAACAACAGGCAGGTAACGACATCTTGCTTTTTGGTAGCCCCACAGCAACACATTCACTTATTCAACTGAACTTGATTGACGGCTACTGGCTATTTGTTAACCCGGTTATTCTTGGACGAGGCATTCCATTGTTTGCAGACATCAAAGACAAAATAAAGCTAAACCTATTGACTACCCGGCAATTTACTTGCGGAGTAACTGAACTGAATTACACAGTGGACAGACAATAACGAAGAATCGTTTAGGGGAGGACTGCAATCAAGGTTATACAGTTGAAAACATAGCCCACCGAAGCACATTAGAAACCTGATTGGTAAGAACTAATGGCTGCACTGTTGGGTACTGACCGCAATTACGTCAAAGTTTATCAACTATATGCATAGTTTTCTACAATAATATTACTCCCGTGGCATAATTTTTATCATACTTTCCTATGGACCTTTATTTGCAAAGCTCAGGATAGAATCAAGCTTAATGGGTTTGCCTTGCTTTATTAATTACATTTGGTGTCCAATAACTACTGAACAGTCCCATGCTTTTTAATTCTATTGAATTTTTAGTATTTTTTCCAATAGTTACATTAATATATTTTCTACTTCCATTTAAATTTCGTTGGTTTCATTTACTTATTGCGAGCTGTATTTTTTATATGGCTTTTGTTCCTGTCTATATTCTTATCCTTTTTTCTACTATTCTTATTGATTATATTGCTGGGATACTTATTGAAAATTCAGAAGGAACCAAAAGAAAACGGTTTTTGATCATAAGTATTGTTGCTAATCTTGGTATTCTTGTTTTCTTCAAATACGCCAATTTTTTGTCTTCTAATATCAATGCTGTTTTTCATATTGCAAATATTAATGCGCAAATGCCATTAATGAAAATTTTATTACCTGTAGG
>JAIOQD010000440.1 GCA_021413595.1 Bacteroidota bacterium
CCCGTAGTATTTGGCACAAAGGCTACCTTGTATATTCTTCATGTCTTAAATCTGATCTCTTTATTTACAGGGTATTTGATGGAGAAAAACAAAAATTTTTTATTACTGATGTTGATAATAATAAGTTGGAGGGCTATTTCTTTCATAAAAATTCAGAAACACAACCATAGTAAATTATGGACCCAAACCTTTAATCTTCTAACCTGCTTTCTTATCTTTTTTATCATACTTATGCAATATCTGTATGGAGTTTATTAAAAGAGTTTAATTGTGTTTTTTTTTAACTGAAAATTTCATTAAAATTTGTAAAAAAGAATGGGCAAAATTAAAATTGTACAAGGCAATAGATATATAGTGTTTTATTCCCATTTATTATTTATCCTGTAAAAATCCTGAATTAATTTATAATGAAAACGGAAATACAACAGTATGACGTAATTATTTTAGGTGGAGGAATAGCAGGATCAATAATGGCCATTTCTTTAAAAAGAAAAACACCATCTCTCAACATTTTGATTCTGGAGAGAAGTATTATTTTTCCTAATAAAGTAGGCGAAAGCAGTGCCGAAATGACCGGCCTTTTCTTTAATCGTTTTGGTATAGAACATATCCTAAAAAAACAAATACCCAAAGCAGGACTACGTTTTTTATTTAATGAACATAACACTTTCAACCTCGAAAAAATGGATGAGTTTTCCTCTCCTTCATTTAAAAGTATAGCCAATGGATATCATTTTAACAGGCAACAATTTGATGAAGATCTTTTGGTAGAAGCAATTAAGATGGGGTGTGAAATGCGAAGACCGGCAGAAATAATTGACTTCCATTATGAAAAACTAAATAGCCTTGTTCGCATTAAATACGAGGATAAAGAAACAGAATATAGAGCAACATGGCTGATAGATGCTTCGGGAACAGAACGTATTGTTGGAAAAAAAATGGAATGGCAAAATAAAGCCATAACTTTTGATACTGCGGCTTCTTTAGCCCATTTTGAGAACCTCAGGCCAATCAATGAGTGGGACAAACTAAAAAGTGAGATATGGCAAAAAAACGCCATAGGACCACAATCTCAAAGCACCATCCACTTTTTAAGACATGGCTGCTGGTGGTGGCACATCGTGCTAAATAACAACACAACAAGCATTGGTGTTGTTTACGACAAAAATATATTAGGAACTCCTGATCCGGAAAAATTCTTCAACGAGTATCTCGAAAATGATGAATTGCTAAAACATATTACACAAGGAGCCACGAAAGGCCTCATTACACACTTGCCCAAACTACCTTACCTAAGTGATCGTTTATATGATGATGGGATTGTTGTAATTGGGGATTCTGCCGCATTCATTGATCCTTTATTCAGTCCCGGAATTGAATTTATTTGTCAGCAATCCATTCACCTTACTGATCTGATAACGGACTATTTTAAAAACAATAAAATGAATTACCGTAAATGGAACAGCTACCAAAAAACATTTCTTGCTGCATTCAACGATCGGATTAAAATTTATCAGGACAGGTATAAACTGATGGGATCCTATGATCTTTTTTCAAACTGGGTACAACTTGATTTTTTTGGCTATTTCTGTTTTACCATTTTTCCTTCTGTATTGTTTCCGGGTCGTATGAAAACACCTGCGAGATTTCTTTTCCCTTCCAATCTTGTATATAGATTCGTTACCAATCGTTATCTTAAAATAGCAGTACGAAGAAAATTACAAGGAAGGCTATCCACAAGCTTACAGAAACCCGTGTCGTACTCTCATATCAGCATACCCAATGGTTTCATGTTTTATTTTAAGGTTCCCCAGTTATTTTTTATTTGGTTCATCAATTATATGAGAATTGAAATGGATGAGATTCGATTCATGTTTTTTTCCAAGAAGAAAAACATATAGTGTCTGCAATGTTGAGCGAGAGACCTGTCAGAATTTAAAAACCTACAAGTCTAAAAATTCAATTTGTTTCATTCTGAACAGAAGAGCACCTTTTTTTATTATTTTTGTTTATAAAGTTGGTTTCAATGTTAAGAACTGCGTTAGGGATTGCAGCGTAAATCCTTTTTGTTTTTCACAAAAATATTGAAGTGTAAAGCCCGTCTTTTCTTGTTTAAGAAAAGGAGCGCCCAAAAATTAATTTTCAAAAATTGCTTTCTTAATACGTATAAGACTAATGGATTTTATTGAAAATATTAACCCTGTTTTTTTTGCAACAGCAATTCTGTGTTCTGCTACAATTTTTACAATTGTTTGGTTTCTTGATTCCGTAACACATGGTAAATTGGTAAAAATCGACATTACTGATAAGGAACTTCAAACGCATAGGATTATTCTCGCCACCTCTGTTTTAATGGAACTTTCTTTGGTTTTAATGTTTTGGTTTAACTTTGAAATGCTGCCTTTTTTTGTCGCCTTTTTTATTACCAGAACAGTACATGAATTTATTGATGAGCTGCATTGGCATACCGACAGGTGTTCTCAATATGAGTCCTTTCTTCACTTAGGTATGTGGATATCCGTTTTATCAAAAACTTTTTTAATGTTTATGTGGGGTTTTTTTACGCAGTATAAAGGGTTAACAGAACTTAATATAGGTTTTTATATCTGGGGGGTAATCGTAGTTGGTTTGATGGGTCTAATCGGTTTAGTTGAATGGAAACGATAAAAATTAAGATGTATGATTTAATTACTTTAGTTTGAAATTGAAATATTTAAATAAGAGTATGAATAACAAAACGTTTATGTCAAATCATTTTTTTACTTTTATATAGTAGAGACAATAATTTTAGAATTAATTAAACAATAAACAAAAATCTTTTCAGATGAAACAACTATTGTTCGTTGCATTATTTTGCATTATATCCATTTTTAATGGGACAGGATACGCTCAGGATGCGAAGGTTGATGCTACCAAAGATAGAGACTGGGCTATTGAAGTAGAGCCATCCGGATTTTTATTCCGTGGTTATGGGGTACAAGTAACCCGCAATGTTACTAAAGATAACCTTGTTAATATCGGGCTTTACTCCGCTGCTTTAGACATTCCGGATTGGGCAAAGGAAGGAATATTCCAAAATGTAACAAAAGAAACCGATGTGAGACTAGGATTTGAACTTGCATTGGTTGCACGATATAAAATTAAGATAGGACAAAAAGAAAGTAATCCATATATTGGATTTATTGGTGGTTGGGAGTATTTTGATATTGCTAAACCTTTAGTGCCAAAAGTGCGGATCTCTACTTTTGTTGCCACTCCAATGTTCGGTTACGAGATCTATTTGTTTAAACAAATGTTGTATATAAACCCTCAAGTAAGAGGAGTGTTTTATTTGGCCCCGGATAGCGATCAGCCCAATAGAACAGAAGCGATAGAAACTTTTTTCGTTCTTCCTACACTTTCTATAGGAATTAAATTATAACGAATACAAAGGATTTCATTTGAAGAATGAAATTAAGGATAAGTATCAGGCTTATCTTAAAAAAATGAAAAGTTCAATTTTATTATTATTTCTTTTTGTAAACATCCTTGCCCCTTACAATAGCTGCGCTCAGTCAGAGCCATTGGTACCCATTGAAAGGGGAAGCCTACTGCTAAATGATCACCCTCAACTATTAGATTCATTTCTTACTGGAGGCCACATAAATTTAAAGTATGTAAGAACTTTAGGTCATTTTTTAACTAACAACGATATTACTGTTTACAAAAAAATTGCAATCTCCAGACGAAGCAATGCATCAATACGACACATAAAGCATCTGATAGAAAGACTGGAAGAAGGCTTTCAAGACAATCTGCTTGTAAATGACGAAACAAGGGAGGTTTTTTATGAACTATATTTGTTTAACGAATCATTGAAACAAAAATCAATAGCCAACTCTAAAACAAAAATATCTTTTAGTGACAAAATAAAGATGGAGGTTCACTCTATTAAAAGCAAACGGGTTTTCCGTTATAAAAATTCAATTACTGCCCATGAGGCAAAAAATGTAAACAAGAATAACCTTCAGGAAGACCCCAAAGATTCACCTTTCTGGCATAAAAGCGTAAAACAAGTTCCGCTCGATAAACGATTTGCTCAACTGGCGCGGGCAAAAAAAATAAAAGCGAAAAAAGAAATGGTAGTGCTCTTTGATAAGCCCAGCTTAAGCGGATCTGCACCTAAGATCAATGTTCTTGATCGGGATCTTGATAATAAATGGTCGCTCAAATGGGGAGATGAAGTACATACTGATGTAGTGGGATCCCATATTTTTGCCGCACTTGGGTATGATGTTGACCACCCCTATTATTATGAAGAAAACAAACTGACCTTAATTTTTGATGGGCTGAAAGAAATAAAAAACAAAGAAGAACTTAAAATTAAAATTAAGGAAATTTATAAGATCGATTTGGACCCATTTATTACAATGTATGGTACAGTGACCATACAGATGACCCAAGAACTTGCTGAGCTGCAACCTTATGTTGGGAAACAATTTGTCCGATTTAAAAAATGTGTGCTTGAAGCCCGACCTGATAGAGTAAAAAGAATGGGTTCTTTTTTGCCTGGTCTATTATCCAACGAAGACAGGAGAGAACTACGAGGAGCACTGCTTGCTCACCAGTTCATTGGCAACTGGGATACACGCGAACAGAACACCTTGCTGACAACAGTTCACATGGGTGATTATAAATACAGAATGTCGGCCGTATTTTCAGACCTTGGTACTAGTTTTGGCGTTGTTCAGGGAATATTCCCTCCGGATTTTAAAGTGGGGCTTGTCAACGAGTTTTCATGGGAAGTTGCAAGCTGTGAAGGAGGAAAACTAAAGTTAAACAGCAGTATTAATTCTATTTTACCTCCTTATAAGCAAGCCACTTATCAGGATCTATTATGGATGGCAAAAAAAATCAGCGAACTTAATGCATCCATGTTAAGAAACATGATAAACAAAGCAAAATGGCCCGACCCCATTGCCGAATTATATTTTCATAAACTAGTATCCCGGAGAGCATCAATATTAAAAGCATTTAATTTAACAGATCCTCACCCTATCGCATTTGACAGAAATTTAACTATAAAAGTAGATGGGGAGTATGTAGTAAAAAACGGAGAGCTTCTTATAGATATTGATAAGAATAAAAACCCCGAAAGTTTTTTATCAAAAAAAGGCAGATTGACTAACTATGGCCATTAAAATTATTTTAAAAATATTGCTTTTTTATTTTGTAAGCCCCAATATGCTTCATGCGCAAGGCACCGAAGAGCAAAGGAAGTATGTTATAAAAGATGAGAAGGCGCTTTTAAATTTCATTAATTCATCCGGACAGCTAGAAGGCTTATCGTTATTCAATCACTCGCAATACACCTATTATGATCTGTACTTAGATACACCGGATTTTGATCTTTATAAAAACAAACTATCCCTTCGATTTCGAAAACGTGTCTTTAGCGATACCCTCGTTACCTATGGCTTACAATTAAAGAGTGAGATGGAGACCTATTCAAGTGTGCGCATGGAGATCGAAGAAAAGGAACTCGGTTTTTATCGTGTTAAAACAGATAAAGGCTGGACTGAATTACCTAAAATACTCGATGTCATTTTTTCACAGATCCAAAACAATAAATTTGATATCAGTTCAAACGAAATCCAACAAGCTCTTTCATCCATTCAAAAATGGATTCAATTGAATGCAGAAAGTACTATTTCACCTTTTCAAAAGATTATTTTTTTAAAACTAAGCGGATTGGCAGCTGAAAAAGTTGCCACAATAAAGCCGGTGATGGTTGGTTCAGAGAAACGTATCAGAAGTCATATTTATATTG
>JAIOQD010000441.1 GCA_021413595.1 Bacteroidota bacterium
CTGTTTCACCATAAAAAAGAATTCTTCAGAATAAACATTGAGGATGCAAAATCAATTGCATCTTCAACACTCGACACTTTTTTCCAGTCTGACAACACATCTCAATTGCATTGGAGACTTCAAGAAAAAGCAACAACAATAAAAGAAAAACTAATAAGTGAACCAAAAATAACGGACAGCGATCTAGACATAAGCGAACTGGAAAAAGAAGCCCTTGAACTATTAAAAGAATTAAACAAACTCTGACCGACACGACTTCGATAGACAGAAAAAAACGGTGCAACATAAAACAACCGATCCACACCTATTTAACCGTTATGCCCAATGCTAAAAACCACAGAAATAAATGGCTACAACAATAAAACACCTTTTCTTCGCCCTGACACTTTCGTTTTGTCATTTCAGTTCGTATGGACAACAAACTAAGATCGATTCCTTAAAAAATGTTTTAAAAACCACTAAAGAAGACACCACTCGCATAAACATCCTCAACGACCTCGCCTTTGAATTTGAAAATAATAACTCCGACACCGCTATTGTTCTAAGCACACAGGCATTACTAATTGCACAGAAAAAAAAATGGCAAAAAGGTGAAGGGATATCCTTTCACCGACTCGGTGCGCTTAATTATCACAAAGCCAACTATCCTCTTGCTCTTGACTATTATTTTAAAGCGCTTAAAATACGGGAATCATTAAATGATAAAAATGGGATTTCCGGAACCATCGGAAATATAGGGCTTGTCTATTATTCTCAAGGGGAATATTCCCAAGCATTGGATTATTATTTCAAGGCTTTAAAAATGATGGAAAAAATAGGAGATATAAAGGGGATTGCCGTTGTCCTAGGTAATATTGGGCTTGTTTATTTTAAGCGAGGTGACTATCCTAAAGCCTTAGACCATTATTTCAGGGCTTTAAAAATGACAAAAAAAATGGGAGAGAAAAATGGAACAGCCAACCATCTAGGGAAAATCGGAGTTGTCTATAAAGCCCAAGGCGACTATCTAAAAGCATTGGACTATTATTCCAAGGCATTAAAAATGGAGGAAGAGCTTGGCAATAAAAATGGAATTGCCCGCCACCTTGGCAACATTGGGGTTGCCTATCATGAACAAGGCAACTATCCAAAAGCATTGGACTATTATTTCAAGGCATTGAAAATAGATGAAGAGCTTGGCAATAAAAGTGGAATTGCCCGCCACCTTGGCAGCATCGGGGTTGCCTATTATCAACAAGGCAACCACCCAAAAGCGTTTGACTATTTTTTCAAGGTATTGAAAATGGCGAAAGAGTTGGGGAATAAATCATTGCAAGCAAATACTCTTGGCAACATCGGGGAGAGTTATATTCGCTCCAAGAGATTTAAGCAAGCCGAAAAATTTCTGCAAAAAGCACTCGCACTCTCTACAGAAATAAATGAGCTTGATTTAATTAAAGTCCATCAGAATAACTTGAGCAATCTTTACACCCAGACCAACCAACCCACCAAAGCATTTGAACATTACAAAAAATATATAGAGGCAAGGGATAGTATCTTTAATGAAGAGAACACAAAAAAAATTGTGCGCTCCGAAATGAATTTTGATTTTGAAAAAAAAGAAGCAGTTGCAAATGCCGAGCATAAGAGCGAAATGGAAAAACAAAACGCAATAGCCGAAGAAAAAAGCAAAAAACAAAAAATTATTATTTTTTCAATAATTGCTGGTTTGTTGTTAGTAATTGTGTTTTCCGGTTTTATTTTCCGATCCTTACGCATAACCCGCAAACAAAAGCAAATTATAGAAATCAAAAATAAAGAAACCGAAGAGCAAAAACAAATCATCGAAGAAAAAAACAAAGATATAACCGACAGCATCACCTACGCAAAACGCATACAGCGTGCAATGCTCCCGCACCGCAGAGATATATGGGCAGCATTGCCAAATTCCTTTGTATTATTCAAACCCAAAGATATTGTAAGCGGAGACTTTTATTTCTTTCATAAAAACAATAACTCCGTTTTTATTGCTTCTGCCGATTGCACAGGACACGGTGTACCCGGAGCATTTATGAGTATGATTGGTTCCGAAAGATTAACCGATGCAGTTCAGGAAAGCAGTAACACAAGTGAAATATTATCATTGCTGAACAAAGGCATAAAAACATCTTTAAAACAATCAGAAAATGAAAATTCTACACGGGATGGAATGGACATTGCACTTTGCTCCGTTGACACGGACAAACGTGTTGTAAAATACGCTGGTGCAAACAGACCAATTTGGATTATCCGGAACGGGCTGAACGAAGTAGAAGAAATAAAAGCAACAAAAAAAGCAATTGGTGGCTTTACGGAGGACGACCAACACTTCGACACGCACGAAATAAAATTACAACAAGGCGACACCTTTTATATTTCCACTGACGGTTACGCAGACACATTTGGCGGGCAAGAGAAGAAAAAATTGATGACAAAAAGGTTTAAAGAAATTCTTCTCGAAATTCAATACAAGCCAATGAAGGAACAAGGGCAACACTTAGACAATGTTATAGAAAACTGGAAAGCAGGAACGGAGCAAGTGGACGACATTTTAGTAATCGGTATTCGGCTGTAACAGTAGACAGAGACTACCTCCCCTGTATTTTTTTACGAACTGTACTTTACGACCGCTGTTTAAAGGACTTCGGGAGTATTGAATTAATGAATAACCCCGAAGCAGAGCTATCGGGGTATCGTGTTACTCGAAAGCGATACTTAATTGATTTTTATGCAACATTTTATAATTACTTTTTGTTTCACCTTGATTCTGAATATATTTCAGAATTACATCTTCATTTGCATATTGACCAACAGTGTTAACATAATATCCAGCTGTCCAAAAATTCCCACCCCAAAGCTTTTCCTTTACTTCAGGATGAAGCCTAAAAAGCTCTTTGGCTGTGATACTTTTTACTGTTTGAGCTATGCTTTTTACAGACAACATCGGTACGCTTTGTATCAAAAAGTGTACGTGATTTTCATCTGCTCCTATTTCAACAAAATGTATTTCGTATCGATTTGCAATATTTTTGCACACTTCTATCAAACTTCTTTCAACAGATTCAGACAACACACTTCTTCGATATTTTATTGGACAAACCAAGTGATACAGAAGCAAACTCTTATTGTGACTTTTATGAATATGTTCACTCATAAAACAAAGTTAATATTTTACATCACTAACCCGACTACCGAAGCAGAGCTTCGGAGTATTATCTGAATAAAAACTACCGTTGTATTTTTTACGAACTGTACTTTACGACCATTGTTTAAAGGACTTCGGGAGTTAAATTGAATTTTAAAAACGATCGTTGTGTTTTTTTACGAACTGTACTTTATGACCATTGTTTAAAGGACTTTAGTTAACGCAGACGAAAGAAAAAAGCCACCACATTTGGTAGCACATTTGCATTTTTTTCAACACACAAAGCCAAGCAAAAAAATGCAAAAGAGTTATACCAAGCAAACGCACCAAAACCGACCGTTGTGGACAGACGAGCCTCGACCGAAAAGAAGGGCATGCCACTAACATTACCTAATCGCAAGCAGGGGGCTTGCTTCGTAGACAAGTGTGTAGTAAATTTGAAATTCAGTTTTCATAACAGCATCACGGCCCCCCTGCCAGCGATTAGCCACACGTTATAAGCCATTTATACGAACGACATTATCATAAAGAAACAATGGGAGAAAAAGTTGACTCATCAGACATATTTATCATTTTACAATATATCGAAAAAAAAACAGGACTGTTTTTGCTCAACAGGAATCTCGACTATTTATACAGTTTTGTAAGTGGAATCAAATTCCTTGCTGAAACAAGAAACATACAAATAAAAAACATTGAACAACTTGACAAATTTCGACTTTATTTAAAAGATGAATTAAATGAAGAATATGAAAACACAATGGGGTGGTATGGTTCCTTGCATGGAAAATATGGCTCGAAAGAAGGGTTTGAAAAATTTTTTGAATATCTGAGCAAGTTCAAAAAACTTAACGAATTATAAATAAATGGACTTTCAAAATTTAATAAAAGACAAATCAAAAATTGACCTAAAGGACATCTGTGAATCTTGGCAATGGCTAATAGCAAATCAAAAGGACGTTTTGCTAATAACAATTTTTGGAGACTTATTTCTTATTGGACCAAATAAAGAAATAAATTGGCTTGACACAGGCGGTGGTACATTGACAAAGGTTGCTGACAACGTTGAGGATTTTAAGCAGTTACTCAAAATTCAAGATAATTACGACAACTGGTTTCTATCTTGGCTCCATCCAGAAATTGAAAATTCAGGAACTAGATTAAAAGACAACGAAGTTTTCAGCTTTAAAAAAATTCCAGTTCTTGGAGGAGAATATACATTTGACAACATTGAACCCGTGGACATAAGTGTCCACTTTCATTTAGCAGGAGAAATTTGCAGACAAATTAAAGACTTACCTGACGGGACTAAAGTGAATATAAAGGTTGACAAATAAACGGCTTATAACAGCAAGCAGGCGCAAGCGGCAGTATGTGCAAGGGCTTCGGCATAAATTATTGCCTGCTTCGCAGACATTTTTTTATTTTGCCTCCGCTTAGCAAGTTTGGTATCTTTGAATAAAGTTTGGTGCGGATTTTTTTATTTTGCCTCCGCTTAGCAAGTTTGGTATCTTTGAATAAAGTTTGGTGCGGGCAGACAGTTCAGTATTTCAAATGCCGCCTGCGCCTGCTTGCAAACCGTTAGGCGGCATTTAGTAGACTACAAACAAAATGGCAACACCAGGCAGACCACATAAATCAGACCCGCGTGTCGACAGCATGATGTCAGACATAGAGCAGGGCGACAATGAAAAAGTGAAAAAACTTTTGACCGAAGTTGGAATTGACGCTTGCGACAGTTACTTACGGACAGCATTAATTTCGTCAGCAATTTATGGTAATGTCTCATTGTTAAAATGGCTAATTGACAATGGCGCAAATATCAATCATCAAGACAAAAATGGTTATTGTGCACTTCATTTCGCTGGACAAGAAAAAAAGGTTGAAATTGCAACACTACTCCTCGACAAAGGAGCAAACCTAGAGCTTACAGACACTCATGGCAACACTCCTTTGTGGACTGCGGTCTTTAATGCAAAGGGTGACGCGACAGTTGCAGACCTTTATATTCAAAAAGGCGCAAATCTCAATCATTTAAACAAACATCAGCGGACACCACGACAAATGGCTGAGACTTTTGGTGGTTTTAATCTGACAAAATAAACGACCGCCTAACAGCACCTAGGCAAAATGCGGAGTTCCTGCAAGTCGCAACTTTATTTTCAGCGGTATAAATTTATTTCTATAAAGTTGCAATAAACTTTAGTACTTTTAATTTAGTTTGTCGGTTAAGAAAGTTTGTGCAAGTAAGTTCCGCACTTCGCCTAGCTGCGAACCGTTAGGCAAAATAAGCAGGAAAGAAAAAAGTAGTATTAAATCGCAATTTTTCTACCGACACATTTTTTTTACGCTGGAATTAATGGTTGAATTTTTGTTCTACGACCCTCTTGTGGTGTTTTATGTTCTTTGAGTGGACTGGTTTATAACGAATTGTGTGTAAACCGACCTTTATAATGCTTTTTTGCACAGGTTTTATTCGTTAAGACCTTGTGGCAAGACCTTCTAATTGATTTTTAGGCTCTTAGGAGCACGTTTTGGTTAGTAGAGCACCTTAGACCAAACAACAGTATAAATAGTCGGCAGGGGTATTACGACCTGTGTAAAACCGACCTTTTTATTGCTCCCTGGACTATTTTGTGCTTCCAAGACAAATTTGTGGTCTGAGAATTGTAATATGTTTTAAAACCGGTGTGTTTCGACCAATGTGTTTGCTAACTTTGACCTGTGAATTTTTGAATTTAAAGTCTGATTTACACTTACGCACTTAGACTCTTTTGTACGCCAAGACAGTTTTTCGCTTTAAGCTATTTTTCCAGACTGTAACACGAAAAGAAAGAAACTTACTTTGCCTAACATCAGCTAAAAGCAAGCAGGGGCGATTGCTCCGTAGATAGCTTAACAATAAAAATGAAGATTAATCTTACAAGTAACATCTCGAAACCCCTGCTGGCGTTTAGCTAA
>JAIOQD010000442.1 GCA_021413595.1 Bacteroidota bacterium
TTTTTATCCTCAGTCAGACCATATACTTTAATCGTCAAAAGCTCAGTATTACGTTCGCTTCTGATTTTTCATTTATCAAACCCACCTTCGTTAACTATATTTTTCATTGTGCAGTTCCTCTGCTTCTTCAATTGAATGCGAAACTGATAGGTTTTTTTCCTTTTTTGCCAGGAAAGCTAGCTTTTGATAATATTTATAAAGGGTTTCGAGTTCCGCTTCTGTTAAATCTTCCACACCAATCAGTCGGTTACTTGGTCCCTGAAGTGAAGCTATTAATTCATTCAGTTTCAGATGAATGGCTCGCGAATCTTTATTTTGCTCACGTTGAATCAAAAAGACCATAAGAAAAGTGACGATAGTGGTACTGGTATTTATAACAAGTTGCCATGTATCTGAAAAATGAAACAAAGGTCCTGTTAAAACCCAGGCAATAACAGCGCACAAAGCTATAATGAAGGCCATAGTACTGCCTGTAAAAGAAGTAGCTATTTGTGCTATTTTTTCAAAAAAATTTATTTTTTTATTATTAGTGTCGGCCATTTTGTTTCGGTTAAATTGAATAATTTTTTATTCCAAAAACACGCATTATCATTTTTTTCTAATGCAATTTTATAACAATTCATACATGTTTTAAATTTTATAAAAAGCTTTACATTATTTCTTACAATAAATGCGGAGCAATAATTTCACCAATGTCAATTGCATTACTTTCATGAAAGATCGTATTACATGTGATCACTTTGCTAACACCTGATTTTATTAAATCTTTATACGCATTTCCCGCAAAAACAGCGTGTACGCCTATACAAACAGGTGGCTTCATTCCGGCTTTTTTAAGAAGCTCCACAGTTTCAATCATTGTTCTGGCAGTTGAAATAATATCATCCACTAAAACAGGTGTATAATTTTTATATCCCTCTACCTTGGGGACAGAAATTTCAACATCACAATCCCCGTGCCTGATCTTTTCTAACACTATAAATGGTACTCCCGCATTTTTTGCAACTTCCGAAACCCATTGCTCACTTTCACTATCCGGACCAATTAATAAAGCATTGGGAATATATTTTTTAACCCATTCAGAAATTAACCCATCTGCATGTAATACTTCACAGGGGATGGAATAGATTTCTTTCATAGATACTCTGCGATGCAAATGCGGATCAACAGTAACGAGGCGATCAACCTGTAACGAAAGAAGTTTAGCAAAATATGCTGATGTGACCGCCTCCCCGGGATTAAATTGTTTGTCTTGCCGCATATAAGCGAGATAAGGAGCCACTAAACAAATTGATCTCACCTTTAAATCTCTGAGCAAGTTGCAAATAAATAAAAGGGGCAAAAGTTTTGCATCCGGTTGGTGGAGTGTACATACTACAATTACCTCCTTCCCTTCAACACTACTTAAAATTCGTACATAGGTTTCTCCATCCGGAAAATTCCGGATCTCCGTAACTCCTAAATCAGCTTGAATAGTATTAGCAAAATATTTTGCCAAAGCCTCATTACCTGGTAATGCAAATACAATTTTTTTCACTATTCAATTATTATTAGATCATTTACACTACTTAAATATTCTTTTGCATATTCCAATTCGCCTATTGCATCTGCATAAATCGAAAACAAAATATCTCCTTTGGAAATTATTGAACCTATTGGACAATTATATACTACTCCAGCGCCAACTGATTTAGGTGCACCCGAAAGTTTTGCGATACGTGCCAGTTTACGATTATCTATTTCTTTTACAATTCCGAAATTCTCAGATAATACATCAAAGCGATATTGCCCTACTTTTGGCTCAGTGAAACCACCTTGAGCATTACAAATTGCCATAAATTTCGCTAATGCCTTTCCGCTTTCCAAAATTTCTCTTGCTACTTTTTGTTCTTCACCATCTGGAAATTTCCCGGACATTAATAATAATTTGCTTGCTAATTCAAGTGAGCGCTCTTTTAGATCCTTAGGACAATCAATTTCATTTCTTAAAACAGATAAAACACTAATTGCTTCTAATGCTGCACCTATGCCACTACCAACAGGCTGTGTTCCATCAGTAAACATAACAGCAATTTTTAAACCGATTGCTTCAGCAACCTTTTCGAAATAACTTTTAAGAAGTTCTGCTTCTCCTAATGAACGAACCTTGGCAGTTTTTCCAACCGGCTCATTTCATCAATTGATAGATCAACACGCGTCATTACTTCCATACAATTGGCAGTACCGGCAGGTGAAGTAATTGCTTTTGAAGAAGTTTTAGGGATCGTTAATCCTGCAGCTGCTACAATACTAACCACAATAGGAGAAGTTCGGTTACCCGGAAGCCCTCCTGCACAATGCTTATCAAGCACTATATCCGTATCCCAAGTTAGTTTTTGTCCGGTGTTGATCATTGCTTTGGTAAGTGATATAATTTCATTTATTGAAAGATTATCATCAGCGCATACCGAAACGAAAGCGGATAATTCGATATTAGAATACCTTCCTGCCACGATATCAGAAAGAATTTCATAATAAGAGTTTTCATCTAATTCATTTCCATAGATCTTTGCTCGTACCATACTCATTGATTCAATATGATGAAGATGACTAATATTAATCTCCTCTCCGTCATTTACATTCAATCTTTTCATAGCCTCTTTGGAAAGCCCGGCTTCATCATGATGTATCAATTCGGAATAAACAGCATTAAGTGTTGCAACAATACTTTTCCCTTTTGCACTCACCACAACCCTTGTGAGAGCCGTATATCCCTCTGAACGACAGATATGGCAATCCTCCCGCATATAAATAATGTTTTCGTGATAGGTATCTATTCCTATTGATTTTACTTTAAGATTATTATAATTTTGTGAAATATCCATTAATTTATCTTGTTTATTAAATACATTCGCTCTTGATTTATTTCCATATTAATCTATATTAATTGTTTCGTTTAATGAAGGTATTTGGCAATTCCATCCATAGGTTTCTTTTATTTTTTCTCTCAATGCATCAGCGGCATGTGGTTCGCCATGTACAATAAAAATATGGTCAGGCTTGTGTTTTAATTCACTCATCCATCCAATTAATCCATTTTGATCAGTGTGTGCCGAAAGGCCTTCTGCATTTTCAATTTTAGCCTTAACCGGAAAATATTTTCCGTACAGTTTAACTTCTGTGGCACCCTCAAGTAATGCTCTCCCTCTGGTTCCTTTAGCTTGGTATCCCACTAACAATACAGTTGCGGAAGATTGACCAAGGTATTGTACAAAATAAGTAAGTATCCGACCACCGGAAGCCATACCACTTGCTGCAATAATAATTTTAGGAAGCCCAGATGCAGCCAGTTTATAAGTTTCCTGAATAGTTCGTATTTGCTTTATGTCCTCTAACATTTCCTTACACTCATCCATAGGAAGTTTATGCCATGAAGGGTATCGCTCAAAAACATCCAGAACATTTGTTCCCATTGGACTATCCATATAGATAGGAAGATTAGGAATAGCTCCTTTTTTTCTTAGCTTCCACAATAAATACATTAGCATTTGAATACGCTCCACTGCAAAGCCGGGGATTATAATAGTGCCTTGCTTTTTAGCAGCTGAATTGATTATCTCAATCAAGTTCTCCTCTGAATGCTCCGGATGAAGACGATCTCCATAAGTGGATTCTATAAAAAGTATATCAGCAGCTTCGGGTTTTTGAGGAGGGTACATTAATAAATCATTGCTCCGACCAATATCACCTGAGAAAACAATGATTTTATTTTGGATTTTTAATTCAATAAACGTTGCTCCGATGATATGGCTATTATATTTAAAACGGCATGATATTTCCTTATCGATTTCAATCCATTTGTCAAGTGGTTGAGGGCGAAAAAGCGGCAATGTTTTTATTACATCTTTAGTATCATACAAAGGTTTTGCCGGCTTGTGTTTGGAAAACCCTTCTAAATTAGCCCTCTCCGCATCTTCTTCTTGAATCCTGGCACTATCTTCTAAAATAATTTTTGCTATATCAAGTGTTGGAGCCGTTCCCAATATCTCTCCCGAAAAACCTTCCTTAACTAACCTTGGTAGATAACCAACATGATCGAGATGACCATGTGTAACCAATACCATGTCAATTTTTGCCACATTAAAAGGGAGTTTTTCCCAATTTAATAAGCGCAATTCTTTTAATCCCTGAAATAATCCGCAATCAATTAAAATATTTTTGCCCTGCGTTTCAATAAGGTATTTCGATCCTGTAACCGTACCGGCTGCTCCTAAAAAATGTATTTTCATATTGTTTTTTTATCCTTTTTTAAAACTGATTAATAAGATTTTCAAGTACTGTACCGGCTATGAATGAAACAAAAGCTACGATGCCAAAAGAAATAATGTTTCGCTTCTATTATTTTCCGCTCTCTATTATATTTTGAGTTAACTTCTTAGCTTCTTCCATAACCCCTTTTATTCTCGATGGATTAACATCAGCCTGAACAAGATAGTTTTCATTATCAACAATTTCTTGACAAAGCACAATTTTTTTATCCAACAAGCGCTGTTTTTCCATTTTTGTAAGTGTAGTGAGGCAAGTTATAGGATATAGTCCAAGTTTATCAATAAGC
>JAIOQD010000443.1 GCA_021413595.1 Bacteroidota bacterium
AAACAATTAAAATAAAATAAACTATAAATAAATTAACATTAAAAATTTTATCAAATAAAATAAAATGGGAAATACAAATAAACAGATAATTTATTTATTTGTTTTATCCAATTAAATTGTTTTTTATTTATTTATTTATAAAAACAAATATATGGGGACTCGTGGTGTATTAGCTTCTACCTTTATCTGGGCGGCCTTTATTCTTTATTTGAAATTTTTTACGTAAAAAGCCGATGAACTATTATATTATTTCAGGCGAAGCATCAGGTGATTTACATGCATCTAACTTAATAAAAGAGTTGAAGGTTTTAGATACGAATGCTCAATTTCGTTGCTGGGGAGGGGATTTGATGAAAGAGCAGGGAGCTGAATTGGTAAAACATTACCGGGAATTAGCATTTATGGGATTCACTGAAGTGTTAATGAATCTACGTACGATTCTTAAAAATATCGATTTTTGCAAAAAGGATATTTTAAAACACAAACCGGATGTGCTGATATTAGTGGATTACCCGGGCTTTAATCTTCGAATAGCCGAATTTGCAAAAACTATAGGTATTAAAGTATTTTATTATATCTCTCCGCAGATATGGGCATGGAAGCAATCCCGCGTTCATAAAATAAAACGTGTAGTTGATAAAATGTTTGTGATTCTTCCATTTGAAAAGGAGTTTTATCAACACTTTAATTATGATGTTGATTTTGTAGGGCATCCATTGCTTGATGCTGTTGAAAATTATTCAAATCAACCAAGCACATTATCAATTCAAACAGATAAAAAAATTATTGCCTTACTCCCGGGCAGTAGAAAACAAGAGATCGCAACAATGCTTCCTATAATGCTTTCAATGCAAAAGTATTATTGTAATTATTTATTTGTAATTGCCGGAGCCCCATCTCAAAGTAAGGAATTTTATCAAACATTTATATCGAATTCTGACGTTGAAATTGTTTATAATCAAACCTATCAATTATTGCAAAAAGCCGAAGTGGCATTAGTTACTTCTGGTACTGCAACACTCGAAACAGCATTGTTTGGTGTGCCTGAAGTGGTTTGTTACAAGGGCGGAGCTATTTCTTATGCCATTGCGAAAAGATTGGTAAAAGTAAAATACATATCTCTTGTAAATTTAATAATGGATAAGGAAATAGTGAAGGAATTAATTCAGGGTGAATTAAATGAAACTAATCTAAAAGTTGAGTTGGATAAATTATTAAATCCTGGCACAAGAAATAAATTACTGGCTGATTATGCCGTACTTGTAGATAAATTAGGTGGTTCAGGAGCATCAAAAAAAACGGCATCTTTAATGATTAATTATTTGAAATGAAAAAAAATAATTTATTGTTAGTGTTAGTATTATTATTTTTTGTGTTTCAGGCAAAAGCGAATACAGTTAGCGTTCGTATTTTGACCACGAAAATTATAAACACATTAATATTTTCGCCAATAGGCGGTAGTTATTCTGTATATGGTGATGGCGTATTGCTGGAGAATTGTGATCCAACCGGTATTTTCCAAATGAGTATGGAAGGTGACTTTATTCTTTTAAAAACATTTGAAAGGGAAATCGGGAAATTTGGTGTCATTAAAATGATTGCAAAAGCGCCTTCTGCAGCATTTAAAGTAAAATCTGTTATTCCTCAGGGCAAAGTTCGTACGTATGATGATAACCTTGAGATTATGTTAACTCAGGATAAATCGCAGCTTTTGCTTATCAATAAAGTAGATCTGGAACATTATATTTCAGGAGTGGTTGAGTCAGAAGGAGGGAGAGGTAGTAATTTGGAGTATTATAAAATACAAGCTATTTTAGTTCGGACTTATTTATTGGCACACCTTAATCGTCATATTTTAGAAGGATTTGAGGTTTGTGATGATGTTCATTGTCAGGCCTATTCCAATAAAGCAAGTGATAATAATATTTTAAAAGCTGTTTTGGCTTCCAAAGGAATAGTGGTGGTGGATAACAATTTGAATTTGATTACTGCAGCATTTCATTCCAATTGCGGTGGGGAAACGTGTAATTCACAGGATGTGTGGGCAATGTCAACAACATATCTTAAATCTGTAAAGGATACATTTTGTCTTTCGCAATCTCAAGCTCACTGGCAACGTGTGATTCCGTTGGAGGATTGGCAGGCATACATACAATTAAAGCACAAGTATCCTGTGGATGATAGTATGAATTTTATTCGTGGAACATCATTTTCACAGGCTGCAGGCAGGGAAATTTATTTTAAGGATAAGGACCTGAAAATTCCACTCAAAAGTATCCGTTCTGATTTTAAATTAAAATCAACTTATTTTTCAATTGAACAGGTTGGGAATTCAATAAAATTTAAAGGTCGTGGATATGGTCATGGGGTAGGGCTTTGTCAGGAAGGCGCTATGCGAATGGCGAAGCTAAAATATTCATACGAATATATTCTTCATTACTATTATAAAGATGTGAATTTGGTGGATGTTTCCGCACTAAATTATTTCAGACAAGAGTAAAAGTTCGCCTTTTTTGTATTTAAAAATTATACAGGGAAAATTACCTCAACACCACCATTTTCATCATTTTAGAATTGAAATTTTCGTTTCCTATTCTATAAAAATATGTTCCATTTGATAAAGCCCTAACATCTATTGATATTGAAGTTTGTTTGTCCGAAATCTTTTCTTGTTTTACAAGTTCACCAATTGCATTGTAGATATTTAATGTTAAGTTGCTTTTATTATTTATAGCAATGTTAACGCGAGTAATTGTATTTGTCGGATTTGGAATGTTTTGAGAAATTAAATATTCTGTGGAACTCAATTCTTCTATTTTGGTTGTTGCTGATATAATGTTAACTGAAAGATCATCAAAATAAAATCCATCATACGTTAAACCTTGATCACTTACTATTTTAAAACGAATTTTTATGGTTTGTCCAATATAGCTATTCAAACTCATTTCTTCCCATACCCATGATGGTTGAAAACCATCATATAATGGATTTCCCAGGTCTTGACTACTATTACCCGCTTTTGTAAATTTTCCGCATATTGGTATCCATGTGAGTTCGTTATCATCAGAAGCTTCCACTTGCACATAATCATATCCGGCTTCAATTTCCCATTTTGCCCAAAAATTCAATGAGGCCGACAATGCCGAAGTCAAATCTATACTTGTATTTAATGTGAGTTTTTTATTACTGTTATCATTATAATTTCCGTTGGGGTTATCAGTTATAGAACTGGGGCCGGAAACAAAGTCGGTGTTTGATATTCCCCAATTACCACCGCTGGAGGTAAAGCCAGAAATAGAAGATCCATTATTTGTAAACAATACTGTTGTTGATCCATAAATTTTTGTGATCGTATCATTGTTATCATAAAATCCATTATTAACGCGAAGTATATAGCTAAATGACTGTCCGGAGGTGATGGATGAGTTAAGAGTGTAAGAAATTGAATCCTGCTTTAGTTGCAATAAACTCATTGTTGGAAATGTTTTTGGAGAGCCAATTGATGTGATCCAACTGTCTAAAGGAATAATAGAAACGGTATAAACAGCAGGACTGTCCAATCCCAGGCGTTGAATGTTAAAATTAAAATAGTCATTTTGCTGGTAGATTGCTTGAGGCGAGCTATCTTCAACAACAGCATATTTTCCTGCAAGGTGAGCCATGTAAAGGTTTTGGCTGATATTAACTTTGCATATATTAATGATATTGCTTTGAGCAGGCCAGAATCCATCTGAAGCATCTCCGGCTTCAGGGGTCATGGATAAAATTTTTGATTTTGAAGTTTGCTCACCATACATCCAATCATCAGAATCTCCATTGGTAACATAACCTACTGTTTGATCTCCTGTTCCAAAAACATAACTGTTGTCTGTAGTGAGCAGCTGCGCATAGTTTACATAAGTTGCAGAGTCGGGGGTATAGATAGATAATTGATAACCCCATGGATAGACCAGTAAATTGCCATAAGTATGGTAATTCAAGGCAATTTTAAACTCGTGGTTGTCACAGAAATATTTAAGCGCTTGTGTTTCAGGTTCTGAAAAAGGAGAAGCTCCACGATAGGTATCATCATTTGTGCTTGGAGATGATCCGGTATCATCATAGCCCCAATTAAATCCATAATTTCTATTTAAATCAATACCATAGGAACCGTCATTATTATTTCTTCTGTTTTTTCTCCACATACCACCTCCATTAGGGTTTGTGGTTTGATTATAAATATAACCATCGGGGTTCACACAAGGTACAAAATACATTTCTGTATTATTAATAAGGTTTTGAATTTCAGTACTTGTTGCGTAATTTTCTAATAAATACCACATGTAATAAATCAATTGAGAAAGGGAGGCCGCTTCTCTTGCATGGTGTAACGAATTATAAAACACTTCAGGTTCTGCTTCATCCAGGTTGGGATTATCTGAAATTCTTACCCAATATATTGGTCTGCCTTCAATAGTGGTATAGGAACTAATAGGGGCTTTGATGGTAATTAAGTTAGGATAAAGAGCAGCCATATTATTAAGCTGGGTAAGCATCTCGGCATAAGTAAAATAGCCTCCCATGGTGCCTAATTGAAAGTTAGAAGGTGTAACAATGTTATTACCTGAAGAAGAATTGCAATCAGAATTTTGTCTATTCAAGCTTTTTTCGCCCTCGGAATAGTCGGCATTTTCTTTTTTTTTTAATGATGGTTCTTTATTTTGTTCGACATAAAATTTTGCCACATCGTCAATAATAATTTCAACCGTAAAACCGTTTTCTTTAGCAATATTAATTTCTCGTTCTGAAAAATCCGAAATGAAATAAATATTTTTTTTACTTTCTCCGTGATCCACAGCTAATCCAAGTTTCGAAAGGTTTTTTAACGTTTTTTCTTTGGTATCGAGGTGTATTTTCGCCCTTGAATATTTTGCTTGCTGAGCACAGGTAATAAATGGAAAAATAATTACGAGTAAGAAGAATAGTAATTTTTTCATATCATTGTATTTTTAGTAAATATAAAATATATTTCCTAAAAAAACAATGATTTATAGGATAACCGCGGTCAGTTTTCTTATCCCCCAAAAAAGAAAAGGATTAAAGGTGTTTTTCTTTTAAGAAAGACAAATAATTACGGAGGTTTGATTGGTGATCTTTCTGATATTCCTTATCAAAGATTTCATATTGAGAGTCGTATCGGGTAAAGGCCATAAAAAAAGCATTCTTCTCTGAAAAAGCTTGTAATGAATAGTTGAAATAATTTTTCCTTTTATATAGAGGCAAACGATTCACTCCAAGCACTATTTCTTTTATTAATTTAATCTTTTTTTGTTTTTTTATTTCTACCGTATCCGTTACAAATAGGGTAGAGTAGAGGCTGTCTAGTCGTTCTGTACCTTTTAATATATATTCTTTAAAACAAGTTTCATCTTTCTTACTTTGTTCGTAATCGGTATATTGTTTTGAATTAATACCGTATTTATAAATTAAAAATTTTTCAGCTCCTTTATCGCCAATAAAATTGGCTAAATTTTCATTAAATGTGACATTGTTTTTTACATATATTGTCCCATGGGTGAGTTCATGAATTATTAGATTGGCAAGCTGGCCTTCACTTTTATAAAGCATATTGGAGAGAATAGGATCTTTAAACCATCCAAGTGTTGACCAACCTGAAGGGCTATACACATCCACATCATAGCCCTTTCCTTTTAATGCTAAAATTTCTTTTGTTGCTTCATTTTTATTGAAAAATCCTTTGTATGAAACGGCTCCTAAAAATGGGAATGTCCACTCTTTTGCTTTAAACGAAAAGGGCTCACAAGCTGATACAGTTAGTAAAATGGGTTTGTTCCGTTGATTATAAACGGTCGAATAATTGTCACTTTCATTGATGCCAATACTATCAAATGCATATTTTTTTATTTCAATGATCAATTTTAATTTTTGTTTTAAAGAATCAGGGAAAGTAGCATCTTGCACTATTTCTTCAATGGGTTGTGAGTTCCAAACTATTGTTAACTGTCCTTTTCCTTGTGAGATTCCATAGATTACCATGTCGTTCCAAATCAAGCTGGATAGCATGATAAGCAGAAATACTATTTCAAAAGAGAATTTGAAGATTTTTTTTAACATTAAACAAAGATATTAAAAAGCCTCCATTGTCATCAACGCTTTACAAATGAAAAATGTTTTTTATGTTTTTTAATAACTGAGCTTATGTAGGACAGAACATGGTGGGTTTTCGATTTTATTTTCTACATTTGAATCAAAAAAATAGTATGTTTTTTATAATCTCTAAACTTCTTGTATTTGTTATATCTCCACTGGTTTGGATTGTTTTTTTATTATTATTTTCGCTTTTGTCCAATTATCCGGATCGAAAAAAGAGGAGTTTACTGTGGGCCTTGGTATTAACTCTATTTTTTTCAAATCCCTTTCTATTTGATGAGTGTTCGCGCTTATGGGAAATTCCGTCAACACGTTCTGAAGAGGTTAAAATATACGATGCTGCAATTGTTCTCGGTGGTATGAGTGTGTATGATGAGGATTTAGATAGAGTACAATTTTTTCGAGGGGTTGATCGCTTGATACAAACTGTGGAGCTGTATAAGCAAGGAAAAATAAAGAAAATAATTTTTACCGGAGGATCAGGGAGCTTGCTGCACCCTGAAATGAAGGAAGGAAATTATATCAAACGTTATTTGCTTTATATGGGAATTCCAGAAGCAGATTTTTTCATAGAAAGCGAATCAAAAAATACCCATGAAAATGCTTTGTTTACAAAAGAGTTATTGGAGAAAAAAAATATAAGAGGAAATTTTTTATTGATCACATCTGCTTTTCATATGCGTAGAAGTTTAGGCTGTTTTAATAAAGCCGGTATTGAGGTTCTGCCTTATAGTACTGATCGTTATTCGGGTCCACGTAAATATGAATTTGATCATTTATTTATTCCAGAACCTTCTATAATTTATAGTTGGAATACATTGATACATGAAATGATAGGTTTTATTGCGTATAAAATAGTGGGATATAGTTAATTTTAATTACTCGGCTTTACCAATATTGAGTTTTGATGTGATCTCATAGCTTTCCTGATTTTTCTTCAACATATTCATCCAACAATGTTTTTAAATTACTGCACTATCAATTTTACAGGGAGATAGTTTATCTTTTTAGTTAAGGCTTTTATAATATAAATCCCTTTTGAATAGGAGGATAAATCAATAGGTTGGGATGATGACGTTATAAAATAATGTCCGGAAATAGAACCAATAGAATTATAAATTGACAAATCAATTTGGTCGCTTATATTCTCGGTTGTTTTGATATAAAGTAGTTCCTGAGAAGGGTTTGGGAATATGCTTAGATGCCCTGAAGCGTCATCATCTTTATTCAAACTTGTTGTAACACTTGAACTGCAAGTAGTATAGTAAGCATCTGAAAAGCGCTCTTTTGCAGGTACTGTACCTGAATTAATTAAGTTCGGAATGCCCACTGATGGCCAATTGGGGAGACTTTGTAAAAAAAATGGAATAGCAGAATAGTAATATGAAGAATCGTTTAGTACGTTGGTGCCTGATGCATAAATAGTTCCTTTAACATTATTTCCATATTGAAAATGTCCAATGCCATTAATGAAATAGAAGCCCAATGAAATGCCCGTGTTGGTAACTTCGTTTCCTATAAAATTTTGGTTGTCGGATGCTGGATTGTTATTCATAAAAATACCATATAGCTCAGCTCTGTTTCTTAAAAATGTATTGTATGGGCCATTTTTACCATGGGAGTCGTCAATTACAATATTCTGTCCTATATTGCCTTCAAATAAATTAGCATAGGGATAGTTGCCATGCAACACCATATCTCCTGCTGAGTTGGCAGGTAAACTTTGTTCAGTCCAGAACGGATCAATAGAATAGTTGTAACCAAAAACATTTCCGTTAGCACCGGATTGCAATAGCATTGAATGGCGTAAATGCTGGAATATATTATTTTCTATTAAACATTCACCACTTGTTGTTTGGCAAATGATGCCGTATCCTTGCCCACCGCCTCCAAATGCAAAAGCATCATGAAAATAAGAACCGGTAACACTCACATTTGTTGTTCTGTTAATTTCAAGATGTGAAAAATTACATTGAAAACTTTCGATACCTGAAATCCAGCATTGTGCAGCATAATTAAAATTAATATTACTTGTTTGGCCTGTAGTTTGATCTGCACGATGAATTTTGAGACATTCAATTCCTACTCCCGTAATCATGTTTAATTTAGTTATAACCGGATTCTTCACAATATCATAGCTAAGTCGTAACGGATTCTCAAAAAATATTTTATTTGAAGCAATAGATTTTATTTTAACAATTTGTCCAACTGTTCCGTAAGCCCATGTAGAAAAAAGAATACTGCTGTCGTTAAAGGATAATTTTAAATAATCGCCTGCTGTGAATCCTGAAGCATCATCAACATTAATAAATGAACTGTCTTTATTGACATTGCTGGTAAGCTGGGCTGTTAAGTTTGATGCGTTACCTTTAATGTTTATTGCATCAGAAGAGTTCCCAATACCTAAATCGAATTTTAAAATGGTACTATCCGATGATGCCCCCCTTAATATCAACCCCGACCTTAAATTGATTGGAGAGTTAAATATAAAAGTTCCTGAAGGAAAATAAATTACCCCATTTGCGCCAGAAAGTGAATTGACGGCATTCATAAAAGAAGTATCATTAGATCCAACGCCATCACCTAATCCACCGTAATTACTTATATCAAGAACCGTAGGATAATCAGGAATAACTCCCTTAAACCCAGCTAGACTCCAATCAACAGAACGATTTAAAGGTAATACCTGAGCGTATGAAAATGCGTTAACGATGAGAAAATAGAATAAAAATTTGAAATTCATATTTGAGTATATTATTATTAAAATTATTGAATTAAAAAATTGCTGTCAGCCAAAGGTATAGAAGGGTGCGTCTGGGGCAGCTCCTTTACCTTGACAGGTGTAGTATGACGTTCGCACGATATAGCCTAAGTTCAGTTAAAACGATTATAAGCCTAATTCAATAAAGATATTAAATAAAATGGTTAAAAAAAAAG
>JAIOQD010000444.1 GCA_021413595.1 Bacteroidota bacterium
TGGCCAGGACTGGAATGCTCTTTGTCCTGGAAGTCGATCAAATTACCATAGCCCTTTGAAACATTTGTAGGACCAACTATTGAGTCCTGTATTTCAATTGCATTTATAAAATCGGCATTGGGAAGTTTTTGAAGTTTTAACACAGCACGTTGAATAATTTTCTCTGAATTTTTTGTTTTTAATATTAGAAATTTTGCTTTCAGCATTTCAAATCTTTTGCTGTTTCTGTTCAGGTTTGCTTGCCTTAACTCATCTGTATAAATCATGTCTATTTTTGTTTCAACAGAATCGATGCCATATAATTGACAAAACAATGATTTATTGGTTTCCAAATACTTGAACGCCAAAGACGTATAATTAGCATATTTATAAATGATTTTCCAGTTATAAGGCAATGTTAAATTACTGTCTTTCTGGGTCAACAAATACCCTTTCACTATTGAATCGCTTTCGAGGCAAGCCTTTTCAAGGTGTTCAAAATATTCGTAGGCAGCTTTGGCATCAGTAGCATTGCTATAAAACTGATTTGTAAAAGTGAGCAATTGCTTTTGAGGGTCTAAAGCATCTCTTCCATTTTCAATAAAATCATTTGGTAAAGCCGATCCACAGGTTCTGTGCAGCACCTCACCAGATGCTGTTAAATAGAGCATAGTTGGGTAAGATGTAATGTTATATTTTTTTGCCAAATCAAAACCTTCGTCTTTTTCCATATCCATTTTTACGCAAATAAAACTGGAATTATAAAAGCCGGCAACAGTATCATTGATATATACATTCTTTTCCATCCATTTGCAGGGACCGCACCAGGAAGTATAACAATCAAGAAAGATTATTTTTTTTTCTTTTTTGGCTTTCTCGATTACTTGTTTCCATTTTGTTTTTTCAAACAGGATACCTCCGCTTTGAGCCTGCGCTAAACTCATACCGACAAAAAAAACAGTTATGACTAAGATGGTTATCTTATTTTTCATTTTTTTCTGACCGTTAGAATCAATTGATTTTTTCTGCAATTATTCTATTATAATTGCAAAAATCTAATAGTTTACAGGAAGGAATATTAAGCGAAAAAAAATAAAGGGTTAATAAAATAAATTTGAAACTATTTAATTCCGCCCATATTTAAACCACCGCACAATAAAAAATTCTTTTTTGTTAGTTCTTAATTTTTCAGATTTACGTTTTTCTTTACGCATTCTCCTATTTGTTTTTTTAGTTTGCAAATGCTTATGATGTTCTTTTACTGCTTTTGCCTGTCCTCTTTCTATTTTACGATTCTCTTTCCATTTTTGTTTGGCTTTTTTACGTTGCGCACGGGAAGTGGCTGGTGCTTTATCTTTAGCTGGTGCCGCTTCTTGAGCATAGCCAACAAAAGGCATTAAGCAAATGAGAACCAAAATTATTTTCCGTAAAACCACTTTCATGCTCAATTATTAATAATTTACTTACTTAGTGAAATGTGCTAATTGAAAAAAAATAAAACATCCTATCTAAAACTTTTTATTCTATATAAATTCAAACAGTGCTCTGAAACGCTTTTGCAGAGGAACGTATAAAAATATAGAAATATTTTCTTAAATTTGTTAAAAGTAATAATTATTTTAAAATGAAATCATTTTTGAGTCTAACAGCCTTTCTAATCTTAATGAGCACAGGCAGTTGTAAAAAAGATGCTAATAATGGAGTACCAATAACACCGGTTGATATTTATTTATATACTAATAATCCAAGTTTTATAAATCTTAATGGAGTTGGTGGCTGGGTGTATATTACAGGAGGGGTAAGGGGTATATTAGTATATCGAAAATCGCCTTCAGAATTTATGGCTTACGATCGAAATTGCACCTATCAATCAAGCGATCCTTGTGCTACAGTATTTGTTGATGCCACAAACATACTTGCTACAGATACCTGTTGTCATTCAAAATTCTCCATGTATGATGGCTCGGTAACGCAGGCTCCAGCAGGGCTTCCACTAAAAGCATACAATACTACATTTGATGGGAATGTGCTGCATATTTATAATTAATTAAAAAACGTTACCTGTCCGCTCCTATCCACAGTTGTTTCTATTTCAGTGCTTATAAACGGTTAAATAACGTTTGTGTCGCCCGTGTGCTGACAGACGCGTACTTGGTGAGCAATATCAAAGAACAAATAATTTTAAATTGCTCAACTCGATGGGCGTAACTGCCGTGTCTGCGAACAAAAAACATTTTAATAAATGGTCGTAAAAATTGGTTCGTAAAAGTCTAGAAATACAATTCGTAAATTCAGTTTTCATTTTTCTACGGAAACTGTCCGCGAGTTGTTTTTTTTTAATTGCATTGGCTCAGCGATTCCATAAACGCTTTTGTAGCGTTTATTTGTTGTTTTGAGATGATATCAGCTGTGTTTATTTCGACATTAGCAGAACTAATTTTACCCAATGCCAAAAACCTTCGATCAAAACAAATAAATCAATACCCCAAATTAGGCCCCAGCCAACGTTCTGTTTGTTCTAATGTAATTCCTTTCCGCTTCGCATACTCTTCCACCTGATCTTGTTTTATTTTACCTATTCCAAAATAATGTGCTTGAGGATGAGCAAAATATAAACCACTTACAGCAGCAGTTGGAAACATAGCCATACTTTCTGTAAGGATCATTCCTATGTTTTTTTCAACATCCAGTAATTTCCAAATAGTCGGTTTTTCGGTATGGTCGGGTTGTGCAGGATAACCGGGAGCCGGACGAATACCAGCATATTCTTCTTTTATCAGATCTTCATTTTTTAGATCCTCTGCTTTAGCATATCCCCAGAATTCTTTACGCACTTTTTTGTGCATCACTTCAGCAAATGCTTCTGCCAACCGGTCTGCTAACGCCTTTAACATAATGGCAGAATAATCATCATGGTCAGCTTCAAAACGAGCAACATGCTCATCAATACCGAAACCTGTTGATAGTGCGAAAAGGCCAATATAGTCATAAGACTGGAGTTCAGAGTTTGGAGACTTGGGTGCTATAAAATCAGAAAGCGCAATATTGTATTGCCCTGCAGGTTTTTTTGTTTGTTGACGTAATGTATGGAACATCACGTTTCCTGCTTCTGTTGTGAGTTGTATATCATCCCCTACTGCATTTGCAGGGTAAATACCTATGACTGCATTTGCTTTCAACCATTTTTCATCAATGATCTTTTTAAGCATTTTTTGTGCATCGGCAAATAACTTACTTGCTTCTTCACCACGAGTAGGGTCTTTCAAAATTTTAGGATAGGATCCTTTCATTTCCCAGGAGATGAAAAAAGGTGTCCAGTCGATGTATTCAACAAGTTCGGATAAAGGATAATTGGTCCACCCCAACCCTCCCAAAGGGAGGGAGAAAGCACCACTCGCTATTCCTTCTTTCGATTCACAATATTTTTTTACATACTCTTTATTTAAAATATTTGGAATTTTAATTTCTGTTTTATTCCAATCAATTGGAAATCTATTTGCACGTGCCTCTTCAATCGAAATAAATTTATTTTGTGATTGTGCATTTTTATTTTGGTCACGTACCCTATCGTAATCCTTCCTAACATCAATCATGAAAGCATCACGCAATTCTTTAGAAATTAAACTACTCGCAACAGGCACCGATTTACTGGCATCATTCACATGAACCACCGGACCCGAATAATGCTGAGCTACCTTCACAGCAGTATGGACTTTTGAAGTGGTAGCACCACCTATCAGTAAAGGCGTTTTAAATCCTAAGCGTTCCATTTCTTTTGCAACATATACCATCTCATCCAATGATGGTGTTATCAATCCACTTAAACCAATGATATCTACATTTTGTTTTTTTGCTTCTTCCAAAATTTTATCAGCGGAAACCATTACACCTAAATCGATGATCTCATAATTGTTACAGGCCAATACTACACCCACAATATTTTTTCCAATATCATGTACATCCCCCTTAACAGTTGCCATTAGTATCTTTCCTGCATTTTGTCGACCATCACCAACAATGCCGGCTAATTTATTCGCTTCTTTTTCGGCTTGCAGATAAGGTTCCAGGTATGCAACGGCTTTTTTCATCACACGTGCACTTTTCACCACCTGTGGTAAAAACATTTTTCCACTTCCAAATAGATCGCCCACCACATTCATTCCATCCATCAAAGGTCCTTCGATAACGTGTAAGGGGCGACCAAGCTTTAACCGTGCTTCTTCCGTATCCACATCAATATATTCCACCAACCCTTTTACCAAGGCATAGCTTAAACGCTCTTCAACAGTGCCTTTTCGCCATGCTTCATCCTTCTCTGTTTTTTCTTTGGTAATACCTTTTAATGATTCGGCATGATCCACTAATCGTTCAGTAGCATCATCTCTTCTGTTCAATAACACATCTTCCACAAGCTCCAGCAATTTTTTATCGATATCGTCATACACCTGCAATTGCGCAGGGTTTACAATCCCCATATCCATTCCCGCTTTTACGGCATGGTATAAAAATGCACCGTGTATAGCTTCACGCACATGATCGTTCCCACGGAAAGAAAAAGAAACGTTACTTACACCTCCACTTACTTTTGCATAAGGTAAATTGGCTTTGATCCATTTTGTAGAATTAAAGAAATCAAGTGCATTCAAACGATGCTCTTCCATTCCCGTTGCAACAGGAAAAATATTCGGATCGAAAATAATATCTTGTGGCGGGAAACCAACCTTATCCACTAAAATATCATAGGCACGTTTACAAATATCTTTTCTTCGTTGTAAAGTATCCGCTTGCCCTGTTTCATCAAATGCCATCACAATTACAGCAGCACCATACTGTTTTACTTTATGAGCACATTCAATAAATTTTTCTTCCCCTTCTTTTAAAGAAATCGAATTTACAATTGCTTTCCCCTGCACACATTTTAAACCTGCTTCAATTACACTCCACTTAGACGAATCGATCATGATAGGCACTTTGGAGATATCCGGTTCTGCAGCGATAAGATTTAAGAACTTTGTCATGGCTGCTTCACCATCCAACATCCCCTCATCCATATTCACATCGATTACCTGTGCACCACCGTCCACTTGATCTTTAGCGATAGAAAGAGCTTCTTCATAATTTCCTTCATTGATCAAACGGAGAAATTTTTTTGATCCTGTAACATTCGTCCGCTCTCCAACATTCATAAAATTGCTTTCGGGGGTAAGCGTAAAAGGCTCTAATCCGCTCAAGTGCATCAATGTATCCGCTTGGGGTCTTTTACGAGGTGTGGCCAACTTTGCTAATTCTGCAATGCGCTGAATATGCGCAGGAGTTGTTCCACAACAGCCACCAACAATATTTATAAATCCTGCTTGCAAAAAACCTTCTATCTGATGGCCCATAGTATGGGCATCCTCATCATATTCTCCAAACTGATTTGGCAAACCTGCATTGGGATAAGCGCTCACATAAAAAGGTGATTTGGTGGAAAGTTCTTCCAGATAAGGACGCATATCCTTTGCGCCTAGCGCACAATTCAAGCCAACGCTTAATAGATCAACATGCGAAACAGAATTTAAAAATGCTTCAGTTGTCTGCCCCGACAATGTTCTTCCGCTGGCATCAGTGATAGTACCAGAAACCATTATCGGCATTTTTTTGTCGATCTTTTCACAATAATTTTGAATTGCGAATAAAGCAGCTTTTGCATTAAGCGTATCAAAAATAGTTTCTATCAATAACAGATCAGCACCGCCATCTATCAATCCTTTTACCTGTTCGGTATATGCAATAACCATTTCATCAAAAGTAACTGCACGAAAGCCCGGATCATTTACATTTGGTGATAATGAAAGCGTACGGTTAGTAGGCCCAATTGCACCGGCAACAAATTTTGGAATAGAAGCAAACTCCGGAAACTCTTTATAGAACTCCTGTATCGCCTCTTTCGCAATTTTAGCGGATTCATAATTTAATTCATACGCCAGGTCTTGCATGTCGTAATCGGCCATACCAATGGTAGTTCCACTAAATGTATTGGTTTCGATTATATCAGCACCTGCCTTCAAATATTCTTTATGAATAGCTTTTATAATATGTGGTTGAGTAATAGAAAGCAAGTCATTATTGCCTTTCAGATCCTTATGAAAATCGGCAAAGCGTTTTCCACGATAATCTTTTTCTTCAAGGTTGTATTGCTGAATCATGGTGCCCATTGCACCATCAATTACTAAAACTCGTTTTTCTAATTCTTTTCTAATGTCTGTCATGGACCGCTCTCTATCTCTCCCCACAGGGAAGAGGAATAATGATTAATGTTTTTAATTTAATTTTCCGTAATATATTTTTGTATCGTACTCTAATGTTACTTTTCCATTTTCCTGAAAGCGGTTAAATATTTTTTTTAATACCGAAATCATGAAATTAAAATCTTTATGGCCCTCCTCAGGCATGTAGGAGGAAGAAAGCACTCTGCCTTTTAAACCTTCATAATCAAAATGCTGAAAATTATCAAATGATTCAAAAGCATAATTTGCTTCGCCAAAAAAATCATTGAAATGTTTTTCATCTAAATTTTTATGATTCACTTCGTTATAATCAATAGCAAAAAGTTTAATAAAATCTTCGTATGCTCTCAAAAATGGTGTGCTATCAGTTCTTCTATCGTTCCATATCAATACTACAATACCATTTGGTTTCAAAACACGTTTAAATTCAGCTTTGCTTTTTTCTTTATCAAACCAATGAAATGCTTGTCCGGCAATAATAAGATCAATATCTTCCGTTGGTAACATAGTAATTTCGGCTGTTCCATCTATACTGCAAAAATTTTTATACTCCGTTAATATTCTTTGTGCTGCATGACGCATTTCTTTGTTAGGTTCTACACCATACACCACATTTCCTTCTTTTAAAAATAATTCAGCGGAGATACCTGTGCCCGAGCCAATATCTGCAATTACACTTTCGGCTGTAAGTATTCCTTCTTGTTTTAAAAAAGTAATTACTTCGGCCGGATAATCCGGACGATACTTGATGTAATTATCTACTCTACTGCTAAAACGGTTTAGTGTATTCATTTTAATTTTCTTTCCTCTTGGATTAACGCTTAAAATTATGAGCCTATTTAAATTTTATATAAAAAGAATAACAATACTGCTTATTGAAGCTAACGCACCTTTCTCGACTTCGCTCGAAATGACCACGCTCGCTGTCATTTCGAGCGAAGTCGAGAAACCGTGGGAAGGCAAGAACCTATTTTGAATAAAATTTAAACTGGCTCTATATCCATTTTGTTTTTTCAAATATGCTCATCTCCCAACCACCTCATCCATCTTGTCTTTTATTTGCTTGTTATGGGGCAAAAAAAAACTCCCCTAACTTTTTACAGTCAGAGGAGATAGAATTATTTTGATTTATTTTTTCAAAAAATTTACTCTGACTTATCTGTTCCAACATTTCTGAAGGACAGGATTTAGCACCTTTCCAAAAAGGAAGGTTGCTAAGGTTTCATAGGGCTAGTCCCTCCACCTTTCTTGATAAGTTAAAAACAATAATTTCACATAAAAAGCAGTAAAATCAACTTGTTTTAGAATTCTGCTTTCGCAGATTAATTAAAAGAACGAATACAAATATACTATGAATTACTCTTATACGAATTACTAATTCGTATTTTTATTCACAATTAACAGGTTTTATTTATTCATTACAACAATTTTCTTATTAACTATTGTATCAGATAAACTTACCTGAATGTTATAAATACCTGAGGTTAATTCAGAAAGGTCAACATCCTGCTTTAAATCATTTGGTGCAAATTGTCCAACTGCAACTACCTGACCGTTCACATTTACTATTTTGTATGATACAACTTCACCATTAGCTTGTTTTAAGCCTATAGTAACTTTATTGGCAGCAGGATTAGGATAAACAGTTACAAGGTTGTTTCCTTTTTCAATACTTGCAGTTGAAACCGGGCCGGAATCAAGTAAACAAATATCAAATTCTGGTGTTTCAGGTAGAGTAGATCCAAAATCATATACTCTAATATAATAAGTATTACCTATTATCAAACCATTTGAATTTATCACTTCAGTACCACCTGTTGTTGTTTTGTCGGCACAATCAAAAGGTAAGCTGCTACAGCTATCCTTTAACAGAACCACAGCATCAAAGGATTCAGATCCTTTTACAGTAATTGTTTGATTGTTTGCCACTGCAATAAATTTATACCAAACATCATAAGCAGCGGTGCTATAATAGTTTTGACAAGTATCAGAAACACCCGACTGGGTAGATCCTGTAACTGTACCTGCAATAAAATTACAATTAGAACTGGCAGTAAGGAGTGTAGCACTTGAACAATTGTCGTTTACCGGAGGAGGAGGAGGAACAGAGATACAGATATTAAAATCGGATGTTTCAGGGGCTACTGCACCATAAGCATAAACGCGTACAAAATAGGTATTACCTACTGTCAATCCGCTTCCATTAATTAATTCTATTTCTCCTGGACCAGTCATATCAGAACAGCCAATGATTGCTCCGTTACAGCTATCCTTTAATATAATCACGGCATCAAACGATAAGGAACCTTGAACAGTAACGGTATTGTTTGTAGTTGTGGCAACGAATTTATACCACACATCATACGCACTTGTACTTGTGTAGTTACAGCTATCTGGTGGGCTCGACTGAGTGGATCCCGCAACAGTACCTTGAGTATAGTTACATACTGTATCCACAATAATAGTTAATGCACTGTCGCAGTCATCGTTTACAGGAATTGGAGGAGGAAGAGCTACACATATCTCAAAATTAGGTGTGGAAGGATAAGTACTACCATAAGCATAAACTCTAACATAATAGGTATTACCGGGGATCAATGCAGTATTGTTAATTCTTTCAGTACCTCCAGATCCTGTATTATCAGAGCAGTCAATACTTGAGCCGCTGCAACTATCTCTTAATGAAACTACTGCATCAAAAGAAGCAGATCCTTTAACAGTGATCGTTTGCCCACTAGCTCCGGCAACAAATTTATACCAAACATCAAATGCAGTTACACTGGCAAAATTATTACAAGTATCAGCAGGTCCCGACATAGTAGCTCCATCAACAGTACCCTGAGAAAAATTACAAGTCGAATCTACACTTAATAAAATTGCATTACTACAATTGTCGTAAAGAGGAGGAGGAGGAGGAAGTGATACACAAATATCAAAATCAGGAGTTGAAGGTATAGCTGTTCCATAAGTATGAACTCTAATGTAATATGTATTACCAACAATCAAATTAGTATCGTTGATTATTTCAATACCACCTGAAAATGTGTTATCAGCACAATTGATGACACTACCACTACAGCTGTCTTTCAAAATAACCACTGCATCAAAAGATAAAGCACCCTGCACTTTAATAACATTATTAGTGGACGTTGCAACAAACTTATACCAAACATCAAAGGCTGCTGCGCTTACAAAACTACCGCATGTATCAGGAGCTCCCGATTGAGTTGCTCCTGCTATAGAACCAGAAACAAAAACACATGAAGAATCTACATTTAAAGGTATGGCATTTGCACAGTCATCATTAATAGGAGGAGGCGAAGGAAGCGACACACAAATATCAAAAGTTGGTGTTGTTGGTAAGGCATTTCCATAATGATATACT
>JAIOQD010000109.1 GCA_021413595.1 Bacteroidota bacterium
AAATAATTTTAAATTAATAATAAATAATTTTTAGACTAATCTAAAAAAATGGATTATATTTGTTGTATGAAAGCAATAAAAACCATACAACTTATTTTAATTTCTATCACTTGTATGCTGTTATTATTTCCGTCATGTAAAAAAGGAGATTCCTAAACAAGTTCGGAATGACCAATAATAAGGCAAAACAAGTTTAATCTTAGAGCCTGTATAAATTTTATATAAAGAATAACAATATCACATATTAATGCTAACGCACTTTTCTCGACTCCGCTCGAAATGACCATGTGCGCGGCCATTTCAAGTGGAGTCGAGAAATCGTTGGAAAGCGAGAAACCGTTTTAAATAAAATTCAAAAAGGTTCTTAAACTCTGGTAATAAATAAAGCACATTAAAAAGAACCTTTGAATATGAAAAAAACAATACTACTTGGAAGCATAACATTTTTTTTAGTAGTGCTGATCTCTTGTGAAAAAATGCTGCCACCAGCCCCGACAGATGAAGAAATTTTAGCTGGAACAATTCCCGGATTAAGCCAACAACAGGAAATAGAACATTTAATTGGGGATGCAGCATTTGGTGAAATATTTGGTCCTGAACAAGGGCTTGGGCCTATATTTGTTCAAACATCCTGTTCCAATTGCCATGTTGGTAATGGGAAAGGGCATCCTTCAACAATGGTTAATCGTTTTGCAAAAATTGAAAATGGACAAATAGATTATTTATTGAATCATGGAGGTCCCCAATTACAAGAGCGTGCTATTCCCGGATATTCCCCGGAAGCTTTTCCCGGTCAGGCAAATGTATTTACTAAACGCTTAGCCCCGGCAGTAATGGGTTTAGGGTATATCGCAGCTTTATCTGATGCTTCTATATTAGCCAATGCTGATTCAAGCGATGTTGATGGTGATGGTATTTCAGGAAGAGCGAATTATGTTTCACCTACCAATTTTTTTACTCCACAAACGATACATACTGCAAATAATGGAAAATACATTGGTCGTTTTGGTAAGAAAGCTGAAAAAGTAACCATCCAGGATCAGGTAGTATTTGCACTAAAACAGGATATTGGTATTACTTCTGATTTTGACACAGAGGATCTATATAATATACAGTCGGGGATTAATACGGGTGATCATGTTCCTGATCCTGAGGTTTCATCAAACTTTGTGCACAGCCTTGTATTTTATATGCGCAGTTTAAAGACACCACCTCGCAGGAACATTGATGATGCAGATGTGGTAGCCGGTCAAAATTTATTTGAGGGAATCGGTTGCACAAGTTGTCATAAGTCCACATTTGTAACATCGGAGTCAGATATCAGTGCTTTAAGTAACCAAACTTTTCATCCCTATTCTGATTTTTTATTACACGATATGGGAGAACTTTTGGATGATAGTTATCCCGAAGGAAGCGCCAATAGTAATGAATGGAGAACACCACCACTTTGGGGCATTGGGCTTGCAAAAGATTCGCAAGGCGGAAATATGTTTTTACTTCATGATGGAAGAGCAAGTACTTTTGAAAGTGTTATTTCTTACCATGGAGGCGAAGCCTCGAGTAGAAGAGCAGCATTTTATGCTTTATCGGAACAACAAAAAGCGCAAATAATAAAATTTCTGGAATCACTTTAGGAAATGTTGAATTTTAAATTATTATTGTTGAATTATACCAGTATGCAAAGTCCTATTTTTTTTATGAATCATTTATAACTTATCATTTATCATTCCCCTAATGGAACGTAGAAATTTTATTAAACAATGCGGAACCGTAGGATTTTCCTGCCTGGGTTTATCTGTCCTGCTCGACAGTTGTGCTGGCGTGCATCATGTTACAGGTGTGGTAAATAATAATTCTATTCAGTTAAATAAATCTGAATTTACAGTTAAAAAAAATGATAAAACCTCCTTCCGGAAATACATTATTATGAGAGTGGAGAATTCAAATTTTCCAATTGTAATATATCGTTTTTCGGAAACAGATTTTAAAGCTTTATTGCTACGATGCACCCATCAATCGAATGAATTAAATGTAAACGGTGATCTTATTTCCTGTTCAGCACATGGGAGTGAGTTTACCAATAAAGGAGAAGTGGTTCAGGGACCTGCGGAACAATCGTTAAAATCATTTCCGATAACTATGGATGAAAATAATATTTATTTACAAATAATATAATGAATAGCACTTCCCGACCTCCGGGGGCAAACAATTATTTACCTATGAAAAAAACAATACTTTTTATTTTATTAGTAATTGCTTCACAAGCATTTTCACAAAACGATTCTTCTTTTTTAAAACGTGTTCAACCCGATACATCCAATTTAAAAATGAACATGGATGCAGTTTATAACCGCCCGTTTTTACAGATGGGGAAATTACCTGTTTCGATTGGAGGGTATTTAGAGGCGAACAGCAGTTATTTCGCTACCGATGGAGTTACTGAAGGTTTATCATTTCAAATTCCACGTATGACCATCTTCTTGTCATCAACGATAAAAAAAAGAATAAAATTTTTATCAGAAATTGAATTTGAAGAAGGTGGAAAAGAAATTGCGATCGAATTTGCTTCAATGGATATTGAGTTTCATCCTTTATTTAATTTACGTGGTGGAGTAATAATGAATCCTATAGGGGGATTCAATCAAAATCATGATGGTCCGAAATGGGAATTTATAAGTCGTCCTATTTCTTCAACCACCATTATTCCATCTACCTGGAGCAATGTAGGTTTTGGTCTTTTTGGAAAATATGCCCGCAATAACTGGGTATGGGCCTATGAAGCTTATTTAACAAATGGATTTGATGATAAAATAATTTCAAATCAGCAAAACAGAACTTGGCTTCCGGCAAGTAAAGAAAACCCCGAGCGATTTGAAGAAAGTTTTAATGGAGTACCACTTGTTACTGCAAAAACAGCAATTCGTTACCGAAAGTATGGAGAAATAGGCATTTCATGGATGGGCGGTGTTTACAATAAATTTAATTTAGATGGCCTGGAAGTAGATAAAAAAAGACGAGTGGATCTCCTTGCTATTGATTTTAATACCACAATTCCTAAGATCAGAACGTATATAAATGCTGAATGGGTTTGGGCAATGATCGATGTTCCAACAACTTATATTCAACAATTTGGGAATAAACAACAAGGAGGTTTTATTGATATTGTTCAACCTGTAATTAAACGAAAAATGCTGGGATGGGAAAACAGCACTTTTAATGTTGCTTTACGACTTGAATATACCGATTATAATAAGGGTACGTTTAATGAAACCGGTGAAAACATTTATGATCATATAACAGCAATTGTTCCCGGAATTAGTTTCAGGCCTTCGTCACAAACCGTTATCAGAGCTAATTACCGCTACCATTGGGAACGTTACCTATTGGGCAATCCAGCAGCCAGAACAGCCGGGTTTCAATTCGGGTTCTCCACTTATTTTTAAGTTTTTTTATTTTCTTACCATTATTTTTTTGATATTCGTATCTCAAAAAAAATTACAGAAAAACCCACAATCTAGTTCTTATGAAATTTTTGTTTCCACTATTTCTTGTTTTTGCTTTCACAGCCTGTTCGCCTAAACTTCCTCTTGTTCAACATAGGAACAGTGTAAAAATTGCAGTTGGTCCCGGTCCCGAGGACATAGTACTTGATACATTCAGCGGTTCTTATCCCCGAATTCTGGCTTCATGTTTACAAAGAAGAAATGGAAAAGATGCGTATGCCCAAATCTGCGAAGTAAATTTAATTAACGATAGTTATAAAATTTTGAAACGATCGAATGAGCCACAAGGAATGGTATTTCGCCCTCATGGTTTTGATCTGGTTAAGAATTTAAAAGGAGAAGTATTATTGTATTGTATTTCACACAACGAAGAAAAAAAAGAACATTCAATTATTATTTATACCGTATTTGCTGATCACCTGCAGTTTAAAGAAAAGTTGGATTCTCCATTACTTGTTTCACCAAATGATGTTACAGCAAATTGTGCGGGAGAAATTTTTGTTACCAATGATGCGCGCAAACGTGGAAGTGCAATGGAATCATTATTGAAATTAAAAACTTCAAACGTTGTTAGTTATCACCCTACAAATCAACAATGGAATGTAGCCGCTAACCGGTTTTCGTATGCCAATGGAATAGCCATCAATCACTGTCCTTCGGATTATGTGCTTCTTTCCACGATAAGAAGCAATAAGCTTTACATGTTGAAAAATAGGATAGATAACAAAGATCGATATGTTCCAAAAACAATTGCAAAGCTCAAGGGGCTTGACAATATTACTTTTATTACTGACAATGAAATACTTGTTACTGCTCATCTTAACCAAATAGCCTTTTTAAAACATTATAAAGACCCTAAAAACATCTCTCCTACCGTAGTTTATCGTGTAAACATAATTACAGGTGAATATAAAGCTGTTTATTCGAATGATGGTTCTGATATTAGTGGTGGTTCAACAGCTTTGTATTATAATGGTAAAGTATATATTTCCCAAGTATTTGAACCCTTTCTTTTAAAATGTGATGCGGAGGATTTGAAATAGAATATTGTAAGTAAAGTTTTCAAAATAACATCAAATGTAACGAGTGGGTGTATTAGCAACTCCTCCATTTTTGATAACGGTAATGTAGGGATTGGGACAACCTTGCCAGCAGCACTAATAGATGTTAAAGGTTTTGCGAGAAGCCTCGATACTACAACTCTCGTTTCGCCAACTTCCGGAAAAGGTGCCGAATGAAGCACTATTCTTAATTGTGTCAAATTTTAATCAGAACTAACAGGCTCTGCAAAAAAATTGCGTAACTTCGTTACAATGAATCTATCCAAATTTTTAAATATTACAATTCTTGTAGTATCCCTTACATGGAGTATTAATGGTGTTTCACAAGAAACAGAGGATACCAACAGCGAGAATTTTGAAGAGAACATTCCTAAAAAAGGGTTGCGTCTTGGTTTATATATAGGATCCTATTTTGCCAATCAATATACTGCCAGTATTTATGATGGTTATGGTTTTGATATTGACGGAAAAAAAAATACCTGGGACAATAGTTTGATGAACCAAAAAATCAACAAGGAATATGGGGGGCGTGGTTATCCAGGACAACCAGACTTGATTGCCCAGGAACTAAATGTCAATTATCAGGAATGGATCTTTAACGCAAGTGATATGCCCCTCAACATGAGGTACAGCCCTTCTTTTTCAATAGGATTAAATTGTATCTATTCGGTAGATGTTAAAAATGCGATATTATTAAATGTTAACCTTGCAAAGTTAAATATTGGTGGGAATTTTACTATAATAACACCACAGCAGAGCGGTACTTCACAAATTAATGACCGGATCAAAACCTTTGCTATAAAAGGCGTAGAACAACGAATGATGCTTCAGTTTGGTTATCAGCGAATAATAGATGATAATGAAAAGGTTAATTTTTTTGTTGAAGGAGGTAGTCCAACCTATGAACGGGTAAATATTGGAATAAACCCAAGATTAAAGCTACAGAATGCTATAGGTTTAAGAGCTTATTATAATATTTAGAAAGAAGCCCCTCCCTCCCTTTCTTCAAAGAAGAAGAAGAGATACAAGCCCAAAGCCATATAGTTTCGTAACAATTTAATTTTAAAGACACTAATTTCTGGCTTGTGCGTTGGTGCTCCCTCCCTTTGGGAGGGTCGGGCTGGGCTGCTCCGTTTCTTTCACTCCTGCATAGAATTTTCTTTCTTTCAAATAATAAAAATTCCCCTTTGCCATTACATGTACTATCAAATTTTCAATAGAAATAGGAGAACCATCTTTCAGATCGGCTATATTTGAATGGCGGATATTGTGTCCATCAAAAATAAGGATCAGACCCGAACCTATAGCTTCCATTTTGTTTCCTTCTTTAATTACCACACCTGTATCCTCACTTAAACCAATTCCTATACATGCCGGATTACTAGCCACCGCCTGCGACAAACGCCCAAAACGTCCACGGGTAACAAAATGCGAATCGATAATTACATCTTTAATAAAAGCAAGACCAGTAGTGATCTTAACTTCACCTTTTAAGAGAGCATGCGTACTACTCCCATGATAGATCATCGTATTACTCATTCCCATTGCTCCTGCACTTGTTCCTGCAATAACAAAATTCTCGTTTTGATAACGATCGGTTATAAGTTCCAAAATTTCGGTACCTCCAAAGATCATACTTAAACGTAACTGATTTCCACCGGTAAACATTACCCCATCTGCTTTTCTAACACGTTCAATATATTCAACATTAAGGGCATCTTCTCGGTTTTTAATATGCATTACCCCAACATTTTTGCAGCCCAATTTTCCAAAAGATTGAACATAATTTTCACCTACCTCTTCAGGTATTTGAGATGCAGTAGTTATAACTTCTATAACTGAATCAACACCTCTCATTTCAGATAATATACGTTTCAAAATCCCGAATTCAAAAAAAACTAATTGTTCTTTTTGAATAAAAGAGGGATCCATTCCTGTGCCCTTATCTTCACTTCCACCTATAGATATTAATTTCCCTTTTGGAGCTTCCATACTACTGCTAATTACTAATTTAAAACGAATTTATGATATTACGAATTATTACGAATGTACAAACCTGTATGAATTGTTAGTTGCATAATTGTTATCCCGATAACTCTCGAAATTACTAATTCTACTAAAAAAAAGGTATGCAACCTACACAGATTCGTAATTCATTTAAAATTCGTAATTCGTAGCGCAAATTTAACCTAATCATCACAATTATATAATTGTATTTCTTTTCTTTATAATAATGTTTTGAACAAATTCCAATAATATAAAAATAATAACTATATTGATAAAAAATTACAAAATAGAATGAAAATAGTTGAAATAAAAGTGATGAGGGGGCCAAATTATTGGTCGATACGAAGAAGCAAATTGATTGTGATGAAGCTTGACCTCGAGGATTTAGAGAATTTTCCGACAAATAAAATAGCAGGTTTTTGTGAACGAATTGAAACCATGATTCCAAGCATGATAGAGCACCGTTGCTCAGAAGGTTGCAAGGGAGGTTTCTTTTCAAGAGTTAAAGAAGGTACCTGGATGGGACATGTAATCGAACATATTACATTGGAGATACAGACCTTAGCTGGAATGGAATGTGGTTTTGGAAGAACAAGAAGCACAAGTAATCCGGGTGTTTACAATGTTGTTTTTTCCTATATGGAAGAAAAAGTAGGTGTATATGCCGCAAAAGCATCTGTAAGAATTGCTGAAGCTCTTATTAAGGGCGAAGCTTACGACCTAGAGCTGGATATCCGCACCATGCGTGAAATAAGAGAGCAAGATCGTTTAGGACCAAGTACAGGTTCTATTGTTGACGAAGCTGTGGCACGCGACATTCCTTTTATCCGCTTAAACAGTGCATCATTAATTCAGTTGGGATATGGAAAAAATCAAATACGTTTTCGTGCTACGATGACAGATCACACCAGTTCCATTGCTGTGGATATTGCCAGTAATAAAGATGAAACAAAACGTATGTTGGATGCAGCTGCAATACCTGTAGCTAAAGGAGTTTGCATAGTTTATGAATCGGAAGTAGAAGGTGCAATTTCAAAAATTGGTTTTCCATTAGTGTTTAAACCATTGGATGGAAATCATGGAAAAGGCGCATCTATCAATGTAAAAACAGTTGAAGAAGCAAAAGC
>JAIOQD010000110.1 GCA_021413595.1 Bacteroidota bacterium
AATCGCGGTAAAAACAAAATGCTTAAACGAATATTCGATATTTCTTTCTCCTTCATCGGATTAGTAATTCTGCTACCATTCTTTATAATTATTGGATTACTTATAGTAATTGACTCCGCTGGTGGAGTCTTTTATAAACAAGCAAGAGTGGGAAAAAACAACATTGATTTTTATCTATTCAAATTCCGATCCATGCGGACTGGAGCGGATAAAAAAGGATTGCTAACTGTTGGTGGTCGGGATAGCCGGATAACACGAATGGGATATTTTATTCGTAAATACAAAATTGATGAATTACCTCAATTGCTTAATGTATTATTGGGTGATATGAGTTTAGTTGGTCCGCGTCCCGAAGTGCGCAAATACGTTGATCTATACAACGAAAAACAAAAGCAGGTACTGAGTGTAAAACCAGGCATTACTGATTATGCAAGCATTGAATACAGTAATGAAAACGAATTATTAGGTAAAGCAGAAAATCCCGAACAAGTTTATATTGATGAAATAATGCCGGAAAAATTAAAACTAAACTTGAAATACATTGATGAACAAGGTATCATCACCGATTTGAAAATTATTTTTAAAACAATCGGAAAGATCATCAAATAAAGGAAAAGAGAGAAATTAGAAAACAACCAAACACAGATATTCAAATTCGTTTTTATTCTATAGCAGTAACCGTTACACCCTTATTCCAATTAATAAAACATCATCCACTTGTTCGTTATTGCCCTTCCATTTATTAAATTCCTCACAAATCATTTTCTTCTGTATCTCCATAGGATAATCATTCAATGATAATAAAAGTTTTTGCAAATTACTTGTCTTAAATTTTTTATTTTTTGCCCCACCAAACTGGTCTGCATAACCATCACTAAAAATATAAAAACAATCTCCTTTTTTTAATTGTATCGAATGATTTACTGGGGAATTGGTTATTTCCTCCTGCATACTTCCTACAGTTAGTTTCGAAGCTTTTATAATACTTAATTTTTTTTCTGAAATAATATACAAAGGATTATTCGCTCCGGCATATTCCAATATACCCGTTGATTTATCATAGGTACATAAGGCCATATCCATTCCATCTTTAATTTCCGTTCCATTATCTTGATTTAAAATTTTCTTAATAATGAGGTTCATTGAAACCAATATTTCCGAAGGTTTCGTAATCTCTAATTCATTAACCGTTTGGTTAATTGCATTATGTCCAACAATGCTCAACAGTGCGCCAGGAACACCATGTCCGGTGCAATCAATTGCCGCAACAATAATTTTACTTTCACGATGAGACACCCAATAAAAATCACCGCTTACGATATCTTTTGGCTGATATAAAATAAAATATTCAGGCAAAATTTTATCGATCATTTCAACTGATGGAAGTATAGCATTTTGTAAGCGCTTAGCGTAATTAATACTGTCTGTGATATTCTTATTTTTTTCCTCAATAATTAAATTTTGTTTTTTTAATATTTTAGTAGTTTTTTTATTCAACAAAAGTAATTTGATTGCTATTAATGCAATAACAATAATTAGTGCCGTTATCAAAAAATAAACATTGCGATGTGAACTTTTATAACACACTATTGAATCCTCGCCACTACCTGAAAGTATTTGCCATGGCGTATGTTGATGTGTTATAGTCGATAAAGAATCTTGCAGAAAATTTTGTGCTCGAGTACTTTCGGTAAAAAATATGGCAATAAAGAGATGAGTTAGTTTAATAAAATTTTTCATTTTATTGGTTTATTATATTTTTAAAAATATCCAAAAGCGGAATAAAAAAATATTGTTTAGTAAAGATAATATTTTATTGAAAATGTATTTTGCTTTTTATTTTCTTACGAATTTCGTATATTTGAGTATGGACGAAAATGAAGAAAAACCCAGCTACTTTAAAGGACGAGGCTCTCAAATAAACACTTCAAACAAGTATTTAAAAAATCGCTATGTAGAAGAACATCATGAAATGCTTGATGAGCCTTTGTTAAGTGATGAAAAAACACAAATACTTTTTGAGGAACCTAAAAAAATAGTTAATAAGGTAAAGAGTCCTGATATATACGCAACATATTCTATGAACCCATATCAGGGCTGCGAACATGGCTGTATTTATTGCTATGCACGTAATACCCATGAATATTGGGGATATAGTGCGGGCTTAGATTTTGAACGTAAGATTATTGCAAAACCCAATGCTCCGCAATTATTGGAAAAACAATTAATGAACAAAAACTGGAAGGTGTCACCCATCATGTTTTCCGGGAATACTGATTGTTATCAGCCCATTGAGAGAAAGCTGAAAATTACACGGCAGATGTTAGAAGTGCTTTTAAAATTTCGCCATCCTGTTGGAATGATTACTAAAAATAATTTGATATTACGTGATATCGATATTTTGCAGGAAATGGCGAAATTAAAATTGGTGCACGTAATGGTTTCCATCACTAGCCTGCGGGAAGATTTACGCCTAAAAATGGAACCGCGAACTGTTACCGCTAAAAACAGGTTGAAAGTAATTGAACAATTAAACAAGTCAGGAATTCCAACAGGCATAATGACAGCACCTATTATTCCTGGACTCAACAGTGATGAGATCCCACAATTAATAGAAGCTGCAGCCAATCATGGCGCCACAACAGCAGGCTATACTATAGTACGATTGAATGGCTCTGTAAAAGTTATTTTCAGAGATTGGATCCACAAAAATTTTCCTGATCGCGCTGATAAAGTTTTGCATCAAATCGCGAAAGTACATGGCGGAGCATTGAACGATAGTCGTTTTGGAAAACGCATGGGTGGTGAAGGCAAAATTGCCGAATCAATTAAACAGTTGTTTAAAATGGCAGTAAAAAAACATCTGTCTGGCCGTGATCGATTTGAATATGATCTTACCGCTTTTCGCAGACCTGGTGAAATCCAACAACTGGAATTGTTTTAAAAAACTACATTTATTTTTGGTAACTATTTCAATTTCAAAACAGCTTATATCTTTAATTAATAATTGGAGTCTTGTTTAAAAATATACATTTCTGCCGGATCATGTTTACACATATCATCTCCTAAATAAGTCATTCCCAATTTTTTTAAAACATTTATGGAAGCTGTATTTTCTTTAGCCGCCAGGGCTATAATATTTTTTAGTTTCAATGTGTTAATTCCATGATCCATAATGGCTTTCGCTGCTTCTGTTGCAAATCCTTTACACCAATACTTTTCGAAAAAGCGATAACCTAGATCTATTTCATTAGCATCAGCAATATATTTTAAGCCACACCATCCAATAAATTCATCAGTATGTTTTAAGTGAACCGCCCAACGACCCATTTTATTTAAATATTGAGGGAAAATAATATCTGTTAAAATGCGCTTTGCTTCTTCTAAATTTTTTACCGCCCCATCACCCGTATATCGAACTACATTTGGGTTGCTATTTAGATCGATCAGCAATTGCGCATCTTCGATCGTGAATTCCCTAAAATAAAGTCGTTCGGTTTCTAATATTTTTTTCATTTTATCTATTATCCCCATCAAACATTCTTCCTAAACCACCCAATACACTTCCCTCTTCTTTTCCATTATTAGCGTACGCCATCATACGTCCTGCTAAACGGCTTACTGGTAATGATTGTATCCACACTGTTCCTGGTCCTTTTATTGTTGCGAAAAACAATCCTTCGCCACCGAATATGGTGTTTTTTATTCCACCAATAAATTGAATATCGTAAGTAATATCATAAGTAAACGCCACTATACAACCGGTATCCACTTTAATTAATTCACCCGCGGACAATTTCCTTTCAATCACCATTCCACCTGAATGAACAAAGGCCATCCCATCACCTTCTAATTTCTCCATAATAAAACCCTCACCACCAAACAATCCTGTCCCTAGCTTTTTTTGAAATTCAATTCCAATTGAAACACCTTTGGCTGCGCATAAAAAAGCATCCTTCTGACAAATAAGTTTTCCATTTAATTGACTCAGATCCATTGGGATTATTTTTCCCGGATAAGGAGATGCAAAAGAAATACGCTTTTTAAAATTACCGATGTTTGTAAATGCGGTCATAAATAAACTCTCACCAACCAACAATCGTTTTCCGGCCGAAAAAAGTTTATCCATAAAACTACTTTGCTGCTTAGATCCATCACCAAAAATAGTATCCATCTGAATACCATCATCCATCATCATAAAATTGCCCGCTTCAGCAATTACCGTTTCACTGGGATCAAGTTCAATCTCTACACATTGTAACTCTTCTCCTAAAATTTTATAATCTATTTCGTGATTTGATTTCATAATCATTTTTAATTTTTGTACTCAGTTATTTTTCAGGTAAGTTTTTTAGATCTAAATTATCTTTATCTCTACCGGATTCCTTTTTATTAATTCTCAAATGCTGAAGACTGATAAAATTAATTTTTTCATTTTCAAACATGAATTCTTTTCTTTCATTGCCAAATATTCAACATTATTTGAGTTTAGTAACTGAATAAACTCTTTGAAATCTTGGTCTATTTCCATTTAGAAAAAATTTAATGTATCGTTCTCTTAAAATATGTAACGCAACTAATCTTTCTTGAGGCGTTTTTGTAAGCCAATATTCCAAAT
>JAIOQD010000111.1 GCA_021413595.1 Bacteroidota bacterium
CCCATGCTTTACTTCGTCAAAAGCTCTGTACAGGCTCGCCCAGCATGGCGTTCGCACGATTAGCTTGAGTCCGCATTAAAAATAATTATAAGCAATGGCTCATTCCATCTTAAGCTCTCACAATAAGGACAGTTCTAAAAATTAATTTTTAACCGAAGAGTTACTATTGCAATCTTTACTTTTAATATATTTTTTGAATTTTAGTACTCTCCATAAAATCACAATGTCGGTTTTATTACTCGGGGTAAGTTTCCGTTTTTTGAAAGATTCTGATTCGTTTTTCTTCTCACTTAGTAGCAATCGTTTTAAAAAGCAAGAAAAAAAATGACTTTAATCATTTTAAATAGCAATTATAAAAGGCAACATTGTACTATTAAAAACAAGCTACAAATATGGTAAAATTGTTATCACCAGCAGGATCATTTGAATCGTTAAAAGCAGCCATTCAAGGTGGAGCTGACGCAGTATATTTCGGTATCGAACAATTAAATATGCGATCCAGATCAAGCAATAATTTTACCATTAATGACTTAAGCGAAATATATAAAATTTGTTCGGCAAAAGAAGTCAAAACATACCTCACCATAAACACAATTATCTACGACCATGATGTTTCTTTAATGAAAAAAATTATAGAAGCAGCAAAAGAAAATAAAATTGATGCCATCATAGCCTGTGATCAGGCTGTTTTAAGTTATGCAAAAAAAATAGGAATACCCATTCATATATCAACACAGGCCAACGTAAGTAATATCGAGAGCGTTGAATTCTTCTCTATGTTTGCAGATACGATTGTATTGGCAAGAGAATTGAGTTTAAGCCAGGTTGGTGATATTGTAAAACAAATAAAACGATCGGCCATTAAAGGACCATCAGGGGAGTTATTAAAAATCGAAGTGTTTGCACACGGAGCATTATGCATGGCCGTTTCAGGGAAATGTTATTTGAGTTTGCATACTCATAATGCCTCCGCAAATAGAGGTGCATGTATTCAAAATTGCAGAAGAAATTACATTGTTAAGGATAAAGAAGAAGAAGAAATAGAATTTGAGATTGACAATGAATACATCATGTCATCTAAAGACCTATGCACTATTGATTTTATGGATAAACTAATTGAATCAGGCGTTCACATTCTCAAAATTGAAGGGAGAGGACGCTCGGCAGATTATGTGTACACCACAACTAAGTGCTACCGTGAGGCGATAGATTCTTACTATGAAAAAACATATACTAAAGATAAAGTGGAGGATTGGAAGATAGAATTATCAACTGTATTCAACCGTGGATTTTGGGGCGGTTATTATTTAGGTAAAAAAATGGGAGAATGGTCAGATGAATACGGTTCAAAAGCAACAAAAAAAAAGATATATATAGGGAAAGGGCTAAAATATTTTAGCGAAAAAAATGTAGCAGAGTTTAAGCTCGAATCTAACCAATTGTCTGTGGGAAGTAATATTATGATAATCGGGCCAACCACCGGAATAATTCAAGCTAAGGTTACGGAACTTCGGGTGAATGACTTGTCAGTAGATTCTGTAAGCAAAGGCGATATTTTTTCTTTTCCATTAAATGAAAAAATACGCCCCTCCGACAAATTGTATAAAATAATAGATGCGGAATGATACGGATTATTCAATTGCGTGATAAATGTATTGGCTGCAATGCTTGCGTTGAAGCGGCAAATGCAAGATGGAGAATGTCAAGGAAAGACGGAAAAAGCGTTTTGATAGGAGCTATTCAAAATAAAAAGGTTCATTCTGTAATTGTTGGAGATGATGAGCTACCTCAAAATATGCAAGCATTACGGAATTGCCCAACAAGAGTTATACAAATAATAAAATTATAATAAGAAAATGGATGAAAAGATTCAGTCCTTTTTAGAAGGCCAAAAAAATTTAAGCTTCTGCACTGCTGTGGATAATACTCCTCATTGTGCAAATTGTTTTTATACATATATAAGTGAAGGTGATTTTATAATATTTAAATCCGATAAAAACACCACGCATATTGTCAACGCACTCAACAATAATAAAGTAGCTGGTACTATTTTGCCGGATGTTGACCAAATTGGCACAATCAGAGGGCTTCAGTTTATGGGGAAATTTATAGTACCCGAAGACCACTTGCTTGTATTGGCAAAAAAAAAATATTACAGTAAATACCCCTTTGCACTTGCTATGGGGGGAGAATTATGGGCAATCCAATTACAGCATATAAAAATGACAGATAACACGCTTGGATTTGGAAAAAAACGAATATGGGAATCTCAGCCATTAATGAAGTAAGCTTAATTAAGAAAACAATAGGACAAAGATTCAGAAATTCACTTTTCATCAATTTTAAAATTACCTCAAGCCTAGTAGTACCTTCCCTACAAAATTTCTATAAACTAAAATCATGACTATTTTTTAACAAATATGATGTACGTCATATTATATTATGATAAATAGATACATTTTTGTGTATCATAAATTGGGACATGATGGGAAGGATCAAATTTTACGTCTGGCAAAAAAGGCCAATGTTATTGGTTATCGTGCGCTATTGAGTGATGATTACTACCATGCATCAGCAACTGCACTTGAGGATTCAGTGATCTGTTTCTTTCCAAAAAAAGATTACCAAAATCTAATTGTTTCTAACCCATTACTTTCAATGCAGATACTGAAACTACTTTCTGCAGATTTAAAATCAGCCGAACAAAAGGCAATGAATATGGTGCAAAAACAAGTACGAGAGCGGATTGCAGAAACTTTACTTATGTTAAAAGAATTTTTCGGATTAGAATCGGACAATGCCACCATAAATACGGTTCTAACCCGTGAAAACATTGGAAACATTGCCGGAACAACAACCGAAACCGCAATCAGAACTTTATCTGATCTCTGCAAAAAGAAAACAATCGACCTAATTGGAAAAAAAATAAAAATTCTGGATATCAAAGAGCTTATCACAGTTGCAAACCTAAGTGAATAAAGTGCAAATTAAAATATCCTATAAATTCTACTATTTTCTTACATCTAATTATTCCATTCTAAAATGGATTTTTCCAATTCCATTTTATGTCCATCAG
>JAIOQD010000129.1 GCA_021413595.1 Bacteroidota bacterium
AAACCTTTAACCTAAATAATTCCACCAACTATACCAACACTGATTTCACAAATTCTTCAAGCGCCTGGAATATTACCGGATTTGATCAGGCTGCTTCGGATGCGCATTGGGGTGCTGAAAAAACGTATGATTATTTTCAAACGATACATAATCGAAACAGTATTGATGGAAACGGTTTTGCACTTTTAAGTTATGTTCATTATGATGTAAATTATGTGAATGCTTTTTGGGATGGGCAAGAAATGACCTATGGTGATGGCAATACATCGCAAGGATTTAAAATTATGACCGCACTTGATATTTGCGGCCATGAAGTAACTCATGGTTTGGTTCAATATACTGCCGGTTTAGGAGGTAGCGGAACAGATGAATCAGATGCACTTAATGAAGGCTTTGCCGACATTTTTGGAACCTCCATTGAGGTTTTTGCAAGGCCATCTCAAAACGATTGGTTGATGGGTGCAGACAATATGACCAACCATAGCGGACTTAGAGATATGTCGAATCCATCCAATTTAGGAGACCCTAATTGTTATTTAGGTACCAATTGGGATGGAGGCGGTGAACCACATAAAAATGCCGGTCCATCTATTTATTGGTATTATTTGCTTTGTATGGGTGGTAGCGGGACAAATGATAATGGTGCAGCATTTAACGTTAGTGGCATCACAATGGCAAAAGCAGAAAAGATAGCTTTTCGTGGATTGTCAGTTTATTTTACCCCGGGTACAACGTATGCAAATGCACGCACAGGTACTATTCAGGCTGCTGTTGATCTATATGGCGGATGCTCTCCCGAAGTAATTGCTACAACAAATGCATGGCATGCAGTTGGGGTAGGGCCCGTGTTCTCGGGTTCTGTTAATGCCGCTTTTACTGCCTTGGCCACAAGTAGTTGTGTGTTGCCCTTTGTTGTGAATTTCAGCAATACCAGCACCAATGCAGGCAATGCAACTTGGTATTTTGGCGATGGCTCCACCAGCACGTTGTATAATCCAAGTCATTCGTATGGTACTGCAGGAACTTATAATGTTAAGTTAAAGGTGAGCAGTGCCTGTGGCAGCGATTCGGTGCTTCAAACTGCTTTTATTACAGTAAATCCGCCACCTGCTCCTACAGTAACCGGTGGTTATAGCTGCACATCACCATCTGTCCTCACATTAAACGCTACAGGTGGAGGAACACTGAATTGGTATAACACACCTTTTGCCGGAGTTCCCTTAAGTACCGGGATCAGCTTCACTACCCCTGCTATCAGTATTACCACAACTTACTATGTTGAAAGCCAGAATGCTGGAGCTACAGGCTCAGTTGGACCGGCCACTACCACCCTATTCGGAGGTGGAGGATATCATAATAATACCTCCACACAATATTTAACATTTGATGTTTTACAAGCCTGTACCATACAAACTGCCCTTGTAAATTCAGGTGCAGCAGGTACGCGTAATATTATAGTATGGGATACTACTGGTGTTCAATTACAAAGCATTCCTGTTAACTTCCCAAGTGGAATTGGAACTGTTACCCTTAACATTCACCTTGCCCCAGGCAGTTATCGGATAGGAGGAACAGGAATGAACTTGTGGAGGAACAATACCGGTGGAACCTATCCTTTCACACTTAACGGTGTGATTACTATTACAGGTTCTTCGGCCGGACCGGATTTTTACTATTATATCTATAACTGGCTGGTAAAGAACGATCCTTGTGTAAGTGCTCGTATTCCTGTTGTTGCGACTATTGGAGGGACAGTGGTTACTTATTCCGCAGCTGCATACGACACGATTTGCACAAATAAACCATCAGTTATACTCACAGGTGGAACACCAATGGGTGGAGTTTATTCGGGTATTGGTGTAAATTCCGGCTCGTTTGATCCAGCAATAGCAGGAGAAGGCAGTTATACCATTACGTATTCGCACATTGATAGCGCCAACTGCACGAATACTGCCAATCAGACCATTTATGTGGTAGAGTGCGTTACAGGAATAAGTTCCAATGATGCACTCTCAGGTTTGATCCTTTATCCTAACCCTACTGATGGAAGTTTTACAGTACAGATAGCTCTTTTGAATGATGAAAAAGTGAAGGTTGAATTAATGAATTCGATAGGGCAGGTTATTTTTGCGGAGTATCATAATTTTGTTTCGGGAAATAATAAATTATCGCTTAGCCTGAATGCTGCTGCAAAAGGAATTTATTTTGTGCAGGCAACAACTTCATCAAGTGTTCTTAGGCAACGTATTGTTATGAAATAATCGATTTTGGTATAAGTAAAAAGATGAAAACATTCTACACACTTTTTATAATTTTTCTGATAAACATAGTTGGTCTGGTGTCGCTTAATGCACAAAATATTGGTGCTCCTTCTGGTAGAACCTGCGGCAGCCCTGTACTTCCCGATAGCTTTGAAACATGGTTGCAGCCACTGATAGAATCCGTTGCCGGTGGAAGCCGCACGGTATATAACATTCCGGTAATTGTTCATGTTATTCACAATGGAGAAGCGGTAGGTACCGGCTCCAACTTAAGCCAGGCACAGGTAAATTCACAACTTCAAATTTTAAATGAAGATTTTAGAAAATTAAATGCTGATATTTCCGGTGTTCCATCTGCATGGACCGGAGTAGCTGCGGATTGCGAGATTAATTTTTGTTTCGCGGTAGTTGATCCTTCCGGAAATACTTTGATAGAACCGGGTATTAACAGGATAAACAGAAACTCCAATGGTTTTTCTGCTCCACCTTATGGTACCTCCTATGTTGATGCAACAATAAAACCGACTACTATTTGGAACCCTAACAATTATCTGAATATATGGTGTTTAAGTTTAGGGAGTGGTTTATTAGGCTATGCAACATTTCCAAATCCCGGAAGTTCAGGTTTAGGTGGATTGGGCGCTCCGTATGGCTCAACTACATCAGATGGAGTGGTAATTTTAAATACAGCATTTGGAAACACAGGAACTGCTGCTGCACCCTATAATAAAGGACGTACGGTAACACATGAAATAGGACATTGGGTTGGCTTGCGCCATATTTGGGGAGATGGTTCCTGCGGCAATGATTTTTGCAATGATACACCAACTCAACAGGCTTCTAATTATGGTTGTCCTTCATTTCCGAATGTTACTTGTAGCAACAGCCCAAATGGAGATATGTTCATGAATTACATGGATTATGTTAATGATGCTTGTATGTTTATGTTCTCCAACGATCAAAAAGCCAGAGTACAGGCCATTATGTTAAACAGTCCGATGCGCAATGCCCTCACTACCTCTTTAAAATGTAATAACCCAATTTCTTTAGATGCAGGAATCAACAGCATTGTAAATCCTTTCGGCAATAGTTGTGAGGCCAGCATTGTTCCCTCAGTGATCATAAAAAATTACGGAGCTACCACACTTATTTCCTGTAACATAAATTATAAAATAGACAATACTAGTATTTTGATCCAAAACTGGATCGGCTCACTTGCAAGCGGACAATCTGTTACTGTGCCGCTACCTGCAATGGCAGTAGCTATAGGGACGCACACGTTTACCAGTTTTACAAGCAATCCTAATGGTAGTGCTGACGGGAATTCCCTCAATGACCAATCGGTAAATTCATTTGTAGTTAACTCAGTTTCTGCACCTGCTACCACTGGCGGTATAGGTTGCTCTTCGCCTTCCAGCGTTAGTTTGAGTGCTACTGGGGGAGGAACGCTTGATTGGTACACTGCTCCTATAGGTGGGGCGCCAGTTAATACAGGCAATACCTATACAACGCCTTTGCTGAATAGCACCACCACCTATTATGTGGAAAGTCAGGCTGCGGGAACAACCGGTAATGTTGGCCCTGCAACTACCACTGTATTTGGAGGCGGTGGATTTCATAATAATACCTCCACACAATATTTAACATTTGATGTGCTTCAAACGTGTGTATTAAAAACAGTGCTTGTAAATTCAGGTGCAGCGGGCTCTCGTAATATTGTATTGTGGGATTCGGCTGGTACGCAAATACAAACTGTTCCTGTTGTATTTCCAAATGGAATAGGAACAATTACGCTTAATATATCGCTTAGTCCCGGAAGCTATAGAATTGGTGGAACAGGCATGAACCTGTGGAGGAACAGTACCGGTGGGACTTTTCCTTTTAGCCTCAATGGTGTAATAGATATTACGGGATCATCGGCAGGATCCACATATTATTATTATATTTATAACTGGTTGGTTGAAACATCTCCTTGTGTAAGCCCACGCACACCTGTTATAGCCACCATTGGCGGGCCAACGGTTAATTATTCCGCAACTTCTTACGATACAATGTGTATCAACAAACCACCCGTGGTATTAACTGGGGGAACACCTGCAAGTGGAATTTATTCAGGCAATGGTGTAAATTCCGGTTCTTTTGATCCTGCACTATCAGGTGTGGGTAGTCATCTCATTACGTATTCGTATAGTGATATTAACAATTGTACCGGCACAGCCAGCCAGATCATATTTGTAGATCCATGTGTTTCCGGAATCGATTTTACAGATGGAACAACCCGGATTGCTATATTCCCTAATCCTGCTGAGGGTAGCTTTATTTTGGAGATAGTGCTATTGAACGATGAGCGTGTAATGGTTGAAATAATAAATTCCATAGGGCAAACCATTTTTTTTGAAAACCCAAATTTAATTTCAGGCACTAATAAATTAGTACTTAACCGGGATAAAGTTTCGAAAGGAATCTATCTCGTTAAAGTGAAAACTACATCTTCAGTTCTTACAGAGCGTATTATCTTGAAATAGTCAGGACTATATTTTAAAAATGACATTAGTTGAGTTTGATTCCACTAACGCAGTATTTATAATGGGAGCGAATTTACAGCGTTTGCTGGCGTTAGCCAAAATTAGCAATTACTCCCCATCTGAATTTAAGGCACAGTTATTTAGTACTATCCAATTGACATAAAATGATCAATAAGCCTTCCTCTTCGATTAAACAGATAGCGGATGAGGTGATAAAAGAAAATATTTTATATTTCAGTTTGTATTAAAATAAGGAGCATCCTTCTCTCAGAGATTTATTATTTATTTTTTTTTAATACTAAAACAATCATCACACAATAAAATAACATTATTTTTAGCATTAAAATTCAGCAAAATAGGATACCATAATTTTATAGGATGAGAGCTACACCCACCCCACCAAAAAAAACCGCTGTAAAAAAAACTACTAAGAACAATTCTTTCCCTATTGTTGCTATTGGAGCCTCCGCTGGCGGACTTGAAGCGGTAACGCAATTTTTTCAAAATATGCCTGCAAAAACAGGAATGTCATTTATTTACATGCAGCATTTAAGCCCCGATTATAAAAGCGTTTTGGTAGAACTTTTGTCGCGGGTCACTCCAATGAAAGTGATTGAAGCAGAAAACAGCATGTTAATTAACCCCAATACTGTTTATGCGATCCCTGCAGGTAAAGAAATGATAGTGAGTGGAAGGTATATAAAACTAAGTCCTCGAAAAAAGAACCGATCATCTTTTCTTTCTATTGATTCATTTTTCTCTTCATTAGCAGAACAACATAAAGAGCAGGTTATCGGAATTGTTCTTTCGGGCAGTGCAACTGATGGAACAATTGGATTAAAGGCAATCAAACATGAAGGGGGATTAACTTTTGCACAGGATGATTCTGCAAAATTCAACGGCATGCCTAAATCAGCTATTGCTGCGGGTGTTGTTGATTTTGTTTTATCACCCAAAGGAATTGCCCGTAAGCTGGTTAATTTCGGCAAATTCGGGTATGTAAAACATCGAATTTTTGGAAAAGGGAAAGAAAATGAAATAGATGATGAAAACGTTGATCTAAAACGGATCATTCGGCTTCTGCACGAAGGAGTGGGTGTTGATTTTACTCATTATAAAATGAACACCATTAAAAGACGTATCCTTCGCAGGATGGTTCTAAATAAGAAGAAAACATTAAAGGTGTATGCAACATTCCTCTCAAAAAACAGTGTAGAATTAGATATGCTTTTTCAGGACTTACTTATAAATGTTACTAATTTTTTTAGGGACATAGAGGCTCACTTGTATTTAAAAGCTTCGGTTTTTCCCAAGCTATTAAAAAGCAAGGCGCCAGGTGAAACGTTGCGTATATGGGTGGCGGCTTGCTCTACGGGGGAAGAGGCATATTCCATGGCAATGACCATTCTGGAGATACAAGGCAACAAATCAAATACTAAAGGTGTCCAGATTTTTGCAACTGACCTTAGCGAGCAGGCGATCAATAAAGCGCGTATTGGTGAATATACCAAACAAGAGCTTGAAGCGGTTTCCGCTGAACGCTTAAAACGTTTTTACACTAAAAGTGATGGAGGTTACCGCATTGCTAAGTCGGTGCGCGATATGTGTATATTCGCACCTCATAATATTTTGAGTGATCCTCCATTTTCAAGAGTTGATTTTATCAGTTGCCGTAACCTGCTTATTTATCTTGAAAGCTCTGCTCAGAAAAAAGTGATCTCCATGTTTCATTATGCTTTAAATGATGGTGGATATTTGATGCTTGGTGAATCAGAAACTATCGGAACATTAGGACATCTTTTTGCTAACGTAAATAAAAAATTTAAAATATACTCTCGTAAAAAAAGCACAGGTCTGCGTGTTTTACCGGATACAATATTGGGGGGTAGGCGAACAATTTCAACGAAAAAAATTGTGAGTATCCATTCAGAAAAACAAATAAGTACCAATTCAATTGATCTGGATAAAACAATTGATTCTATTCTACTTTCCAATTACGTTCCTGCAAGTGTAATTATTAATTACAATATGGATATTCTTCAGTTTAGAGGGGTAACTGCTTTGTACTTGCAACATTCAGCAGGTAAAGCTAGTTTGAATATATTAAAGTTGATTCGTCCTGAAATTGCATTCGAACTTCGTACTGCAATTCATACTGCAATAAAAACAAAGAAAAGAGCAGAAAAGTCAGGGATTGAATTAAGAATTGATTCCTCATTAAAAACAATTCGTTTGGAAGTGGTTCCTCTAAACATAAATAGGGAAGAGCCTCTTTTGTTAATTCTTTTTAACAATCAGGAAAAAATTGAAGTGCTGGAAAGCACTACAAATGGTGCTAAAAATAATTCAGTTCTGAAAGATCGTAGGATAAAAAAACTGGAAGAAGAGTTGATGGCAATGCGCAATGATCTTCATTCTATCACTGAAGAGCAGGAGTCTGCTAACCAGGAACTTCAGTCGGCCAATGAAGAAATTGCCTCCAGCAACGAGGAGTTTCAAAGTGTGAACGAAGAACTAGAAACATCAAAAGAGGAAATTGAATCTACTAATGAAGAGCTTACCACTACCAATCAGGAATTGCAAATGCGCCATGAATTGTTAACCGAATCCTATAATTATTCTGAGGCGATCCTTGCCACTATTCATGAACCAATGATCATTCTTGACAAAAATGTTCGTGTGAAATCGGCCAATAAATCCTTCTACAAAAAATTTCAGATGAAGGAAGCTACAACTGAAGGAATACTATTATATGAATTAGGGAATAAACAATGGAATATTCCACGATTACGCAAATTGATTGAACTTGTTTATTCTAAAGGTAAAGGTTTCGAGAATTTTGAAGTTAAATTACATATTCAGGGAATTGGTGAAACAATTATGCTTTTAAAT
>JAIOQD010000130.1 GCA_021413595.1 Bacteroidota bacterium
TCAGTTACATTTTGGTATTTTGATTTTACGAAAACTAAAGGTTTAACCGGATTCCCCTCTCCACCCAATAGATAACTCAACTCTCAATTATTTTTTACCAGCATCTAGGGGATACCTCCATTTTTTTACTCATCATATCAAACGCCCTGTTTTGGATAAGAAAGATTTTCAAAAGCTATTGGATAAGTATATTGCCGGAGAGGCCTCTATGGAGGAGGAACAGCGTTTACTTAACTTCTATGGTAGTTTTCAAAAACAACCTGAATCAGATCTGGAAATTGATCAGATTGGGGATAATATCTTTGAAAGAATTCAGGAAACAATTCACCCTGTTGAAGAAGATCATTATTCTTATAGATTTTATTATATAAAATCTATTTCAATTGCAGCGATGATCTTGCTGGCTATTACCACAGGGATATATTTTTACTCTAGCAGAGAACTTGCCGAGCCTGAACATTTTGCTGAGATCGATGTCAGGAATGATATAGCTCCCGGGTATAATAAAGCTATTTTAACACTTGCAGATGGTTCAAAGATAAGTCTGGATGATGCTGCTAATGGTCTGCTTGCCAGTCAGGGAAATATTGCCATCACTAAAACAGAAAACGGACAGATTGTTTATGAAAATAACAATATAGACAAGACTAAGTTTATGAGCAGTCGTTCTGTGACCAATACAATTCAAACTCCTAAAGGAGGTAAATATCAGGTTAGATTGCCTGATGGGAGTAAGGTATGGTTAAATTCTGCGTCTACCCTAAGTTATCCAACTACTTTCGCCGGTAATGAACGTAAGGTTCATCTGAAAGGGGAGGCTTATTTTGAGATTTCACCCAATAAGAATATTCCTTTTCGTGTGCAAAGCGATAACCAGATCGTAGAAGTTCTGGGTACACATTTCAACATAAACTCTTATGATGATGAAGATTACGTTAAGACAACCCTATTGGAAGGAAGTGTTAAAGTTATCCTAAATACTAAACCAAATGTGGTTTCCAACACCAGGCTCCTGAAACCCGGAGAGCAGTCGTTTACTAAATCCTCCCGTTCAGATATCAGGATAGAGAATGCCGATATTGAAAAAGCAGTTGCCTGGAAAAATGGCTATTTCAAATTCAGAAATACACCAATAAGGGAGATTATGCGTGAAATTGAACGCTGGTATGATGTTGAACTGGTGTATGAAGGTAAAATGCCGACAGATGAATTCACAGGCTTTATTTCTAATGATGTGAAGATATCAGCGGTTCTCAAAATAATGGAAGAAAGCGGTGGAGTAAAATTCACTGTAAAAGGAAAGAAATTAAAAGTTAAATCAATGCCATAAACCTTAATCCAAATAATATGATGAAAAACGATACCAGCTAATTTTATTATAGGGATTAAAATAAAAAACCGCCCCGGATTGCGCCCCGGGACGGAATAAGTTTTAGATTAATCTCTTGTATTAAATTCCGTGAGTACGAAATTTTAATTAATTAACCAAAACAAACTTAAAATGTAAAAATATGAAAAATGTTTTACTAAGTGAATGCAGTAATTCCTGCATTAACAAAGTCGGTAATTCTACCGGCAAGAGACTTATAAAGGTAGTCTCGAATCAAACGCTACGAATTATGAAGCTAACTACCATTTTAATTTTAGTTGCTTTTTTGCAGGTAAATGCAAAAGGCTTCTCGCAAAATGTTACGTT
>JAIOQD010000131.1 GCA_021413595.1 Bacteroidota bacterium
AAACACACAAAAAGCATCGTTAATATTCGATTTAGCTTCACGTACTGATTTTATTTCTGTTCCTGTCAATTGAAGACCTGCAACATATTTATCAATAAATGAATATTCAAAAGATGCTTTTTTATTTTTTATATTAATAGAATTTTCCGTGGCCATAAGGTTACAAAGGTAATATAAAACAATCACCTTAATGCCTCTGCTTTTGGAAGAAATGAAAAATGAGATAATCTATCATTTTCCTTAAAAAAAAGAAGTGTATTCCCCTACCTGATTGTTGATTGAAGAGGATAGGTTTATCACCTCACGATCAACACCGGGACTTTCACATTATGTCTAACCGCATCAAGGGTGGTTCCAAAAATAATATCCTTCAGTGCCCGATGGCCATGAGCGCCCATCACCAATAGATCGCAAGAGGTATTATTTACAATTTCAGGGATACTTTTTTTAGGATTACCAAAACCAAGTTTCGTTTCGACCATATACCCTTTTGAAACCAGTTCTATCCGGTATTTTTCGAGATTTTCTTTATCAGATACAGTTTCAAGGTCGTCAATCTCCTGATCCATCAATCTTGCCCCAGCTGTTTCAACAATATGTATCAGAATATACTCAGCACTTTTCCCGCCTTGGGCAAATGCATAACTGATTGCTTTGCTGTCGCTTTTACTAAAATCCACTGTAATGGCGATTTTGTTATACTTCAGCATAGGAAGAATTTCAAGTTCTTCAGGAGTTCCATCGGGCACCTTGTTTTCGGAAACATTTTGTTTTTTTAATAGAGGACTAAAAGTGATGTATAATAATAAAAGTGCCGCTGCAACTATTAAAGGAACAACAGTAAGGTATAAAATAAATGGATTTTCCACAGTCCCCAACCATTCCTTTACGGTTTCAAAAACAAGTTTCGCATTCAATCCAACAATTACGATGGCAACAATCCAGGCACATACTTTTACCCAAGTTTTATTTGCAAATATTCCCATGTGTTTTTTATCACTTGTTAAGTGAATAAGAGGAATAATGGCGAATCCCAATTGCATGCTTAAAATAACCTGACTTAATATTAATAATTCACCAGTTGCCTCTTCACCAAATATTGAAATAACTAATAATGCAGGTATGATCGCTATCATTCGGGTTATTAACCTTCTTAACCAAGGCTGAATCCGTATATTTAAATACCCTTCCATTACAATTTGACCGGACAAAGTACCTGTTAATGTTGAGCTTTGCCCCGCAGCAATCAAGGCCACAGCAAATAAAAGTGGAGCGAGGTGAGTTCCAAGAACACCTTCAAGTAATTTATAGGCATCCTGAATTTCTGCTACGCCAAATCTACCTGTTGAATAAAAAGCGCTTGCAGCAAGGATAAGTATAGCAGCATTTACAAATAAAGCCAGATTTAACGCGATACTGGTATCAATAAAATTAAATTTTATTGCTTCCTTAATTCCCTTAGGGGTTCTGTCGATTTTACGGGTTTGAACAAGTGAAGAATGCAAGTATAAATTATGTGGCATCACAGTAGCACCGATAATACCAATAGCAATGTAAAGCGCCTGATCATTTGGTATAGAAGGTATAAATCCTTTTATCAATTCAGCCCCATCAGGCTGAGCAAAGTACATTTCTGCAATAAAAGCAAAACCTATAGTTGCAACCAAAGCCAGAATAAAAGCTTCCATTTTCCGGATGCCATGCTTTTGTAATACTAATAACAACAGGGTGTCCAGCACAGTAATAGAAACACCTGCTAAAAGGGGAATGTTAAATAATAATTGTAAACCAATTGCCATACCGATGACTTCAGCAAGGTCGCACGCTGCAATGGCGATCTCGGCTAATACCCAGTTACAAAAATTTACCCCCCGTGGATAAGTAGCTCGGGAAGCTTGTGCAAGGTCGAGCCCTCTCACCAATCCCAATCTAGCACTTAAACTCTGAAGAAGCAAAGCCATCACATTGCTCATTAAAAGCACCCATAATAATTTATAACCGAACTGACTTCCGCCTGCAATATCGGTAGCCCAGTTCCCTGGATCCATATAACCAACACTAATTAAATAGGCCGGTCCCATATAGGCAAAAAGTTTACGCCAGAAACTGCTTTTATCTGTATGCACACTTGAATGTACTTCCTCCAATGATTTTCCTGAACTGTTTCTCATAATTTATTTAATGATCACTAAAATATTTTTTGCAACATCATTACTTATAAAAACAGAAACGCCTTTATTTATTGCAATTTGAAGAGAACGATCAAATTCTATGATCTCTTTTATTTTAATTTCACTTCCTAAAGAAATACCTGATCTATCCAAATATTGCAAAAATGTGGTAGAATGATCAACAACACCGGTCATAATACAAACATCATTTTTTTTAAATTTTGATAATAAATATGATTTTGGAATATTTAATTTCCCTTTCGCATCC